>JAJXYP010000052.1 GCA_021780545.1 bacterium | reverse complement strand
TCATCGCTTCAGGCGCGCGGCGGACCACCTGCGTTCGGCGATTGTCGCCGTATTTCTGTTTCAGCTCGACAACTTCATCCTTGATGATTTTCACGATTTTCGCCGGACTCTTCAAAATCAACGTCAGCTCGGCTATCAGCGCCCGTTTCTCTTTCAGCTCTTCCTCGATCTTCTGGTACTCAAGCGCCGCAAGCGTCTGAAGGCGCATCTCGAGAATCGCCGTTGCCTGCACATCACTCAAAGAAAACAACTTTATCAAATTCACGCGCGCTTCATCCTTATCTTTCGATTTCTTGATCGTCGCAATCACGCGATCGATAGCATCCAAAGCTTTCTTTAATCCCTCGAGAATATGCGCCCGCTCCTGCGCCTTGCGCAAATCGAACTGCGTCCGGCGGCGGACCACCTCTTTCCTATGGGCCAGATATTCGACGATAAAATCGCGGACTGAGAGCAAACGCGGCTCGATGCCGTTCACGAGCGCGATCATATTCAGATTGAAATTCTTCTCCAGATCCGTGTGTTTATAAAGCCAATTCAAAACCTTCTGCGGCGGTACGTCGTTCTTCAGCTCAATCACGATCCGCATGCCATCGCGGTCGGACTCGTCACGCAAATCCCGGATACCCTCAAGCTTCTTCTCCGCATGCAACTCGGCAATCGATTTGATAAGCTCTGATTTGTTCACCTGGTAAGGAATCTCCGTGACGATAATATTGAACTGTTTCCCCGCTTTCGCCTCGACGATCTCCGCTTTCGCCCGAGCCACGATACCGCCGCGCCCCGTTGCATATGCTTCGCGGATCGCTTTCGTGTCATAAATGATCCCGCCAGTCGGAAAATCAGGCCCTTGAATGAACTCCATGACATCCTCGTTTCCCGCATCCGGATTGTCAGCGACATGCAGAATCGCGTCGGCAACCTCATTCAGGTTGTGCGGCGGGATACTAGTCGCCATTCCAACCGCAATGCCAAGCGACCCATTCAACAGCAGATTGGGAAGCTTACCGGGTAAAAATCGTGGCTCATCGCGGGTCGAATCATAATTCGGCGTCCAGTCGACTGTCTCCTTTTCGATATCAATCATCATCTCCTCTGCGATCGCCGACATCTTCGCCTCTGTGTAGCGCATGGCCGCCGGCGCATCGCCGTCTACGCTGCCAAAATTTCCCTGCCCCAGAACCAGCGGATATCGCAATGAAAAAACCTGCGCCATGCGAACCAATGTATCGTAAATCGCCGAATCACCATGAGGATGGTAGCGCGCCATCGTTTCCCCGACGACGTTCGCCGATTTTTTTGTCTTCGCCCGGTATGTCAGACCCGATTCCCACATATCCCAAAGCACCCGGCGATGAACCGGCTTGAATCCGTCACGCACATCCGGCAGTGCGCGAGCGACGATAACGGACATCGCATAATCTAGATACGACTCTCCAAGTTCTTTTGTGATTTCCCGCTTCTCGAGATTGGACATATAAAGATGATGATTATTGAGGAGACACCGAATACGATCCGCCGCCGCCGCCGAAAAAGTCGAGTATCTTTTGCCAGTCGCTCGGAGCCGTTCCTCCACCGACGGTGTCGGTTGCCGCCTGCAACGCACCCAAAGTATCCGCTTCCGATGGAACCGCCGCAGCTGGCGCCACCGACCCTCCGGCCACGATGCTATTAAAATATATCAACCAAAAATACAGAACGAGAAACATAATAATAATAGTCACGCCTACCAAAATCTTTTTCTTTTTTGGTTCTTCCAACGAGCGCAGTTCGTCGATAAACGATCGTTTATGATCTTCTTTCATAGCAAAGTCAGTTCTTCGCTAAAATTATCGGGCGGCTCTTTTCGCTTGCAACATCCTTCTGCTTGAAGACAAATTTCTCCAAGATTTCCGCTTTCTTTCCCATGGCTTTCAAAAATTCGTCCGGTTCTTTGTAAAAACTCGGGATAACAACCCGCGCCTCCAATTGCTTGGCAATTCGCGCCGCAACCGCCGGATCTAGGAATGGCCCGCCGCCAACCGGTAAAAATAAAATATCAGGTTCACCGAATTCTTCCGCCAGCGCAGCATCAATCGGTGAAGATAAATGTCCAAGGAATACAAATTTCATATCCTCCCACCAAACAGCATATGCTGTTTTTAAAAATTTTTCCGTCGACTCCCCCGTAATTGGAAAGCCAAAAAATTCTATCCCCTTCACTTCGTATTCCCCGGGGAAAGATATGACCGGGATATCAGAAGCTTCAGCTGCAACGTCTGTCTCTGTAGATATAATTGTTTTTAAAATGACGTCCGCCTTCAAACGTCCGTTATCCGGATTGGTAAGAATCGAAACGTCGCCACTCTGCAGGCGGAAGCATCCGTCGCCAAAATAAGTAATAACCATCCCGCTAATGATAGCAGAGATTTTACATCAATTCAATAAAAATATTTTACTGTTATATGTTTTTATAATGACGAAGTTTTATTTTTTTGTCCTCCATAATTTCGATCGCAATCAAATCAATTCTCCATCCGATATCAAAAATTAAATCGGGGTGTTTTGCTATAAAATATTCCGCCATTCGATTGACATGTCTATGTTTTTGTGTTGTAAAATTATCTTCGGGTAGAAATATCGATCCATAAATCGATCGAAGAGTTTTAACTTCTATAATCACCAATATGCCACTAACATCTACGGCGACAATATCTATCTCTCCAAACTTAGTTCTAAAATTTCTTGAATAAATACTAAAACCGATTCTATTAAGATAGATACACGCTAATTCTTCACCATAAATTCCAATCTGTTTTGGATTCATTTCTAACTATGTTTAGCGCTAAACATTAAACTTGATTAATTATCATTGTTTAGCGCTAAACAATGATAATTAAAACAACTCTTTGCAAAATCGATTCGAATACCCTCTAATGAGAGATTTTTTAATCGTAATGTTTAGCGCGAAACATTCTTATTAAGAAAATTACAATGTTTAGCGCTAAACATTGTTTGTCGCGAAACATTTTGATAAACAAAAGTGTTTATCATTAGGATTTATGGGCTTATCGGATTAATCGGCAATATTAAAACATCATATTGCCGATTCTTTGTCAATTTCGGCAATTATAATCTTTGGAGAGAATTGCCAGTTAGTTTATTGCCGATTTAAGTTTTTCATCCATGCATACTTGTAATCAATCCCCGGGAAGGATAGTGTTATATCCATGACAAAAGAAAACATTGATCAATATAAACTAAAGCTCGAGGAAGAGCGTCGCACCATACTGAACGAAATCAAACAGAACGAAACAGTTGTCGATTTTGGTAACAATATCGACACTGAAGATGATTCTGATCAGGTAGAAGAATTGGGCAACCAACTGGCCGTCGCTCACGACTTAAAAAAACGGCTTGATGACGTAGAATCCGCCATCGCAAAAATCAAAACCGGCACCTACGGGACTTGCGAAAAATGCAACGGAGAAATCTCCTCCGACATTCTCGATATTGATCCAGAATCCCGCTTCTGTAAGAATTGCAAAACAAACATTTAAACACGAGGGTCCTTTAAGCTCTTTTTAATGCCGATGCGTTATCGTTGGCGACATGCCGACTAATAATCTTGCCACGGTCTATTCGGCGGAATTGGAAGGAATCAATGCGCGCTTGGTCGAAATTGAAATCGATTTGCATGTCGGGATCCGGGAATTTAACATCGTCGGTCTTGCAGATAAAGCATTACGGGAAGCGCGTGAGCGGGTGAATTCAGCGCTAAAAAATTCCGGCTTGAAACCTCCAAACCGCGAGAACCGAAAAATTATTATCAATCTCGCTCCGGCCGACCTCAGAAAAACAGGCACCCAATACGATCTTGCAATTGCGCTCGGTTATCTTATGGCAGGGAAGCAGATTCCCCGACTCGATGTCCGCGACAAATTATTTCTAGGTGAGCTTGCGCTTGATGGACGGCTGCGCCCGATCAGTGGATCGTTGAGCATCACTCAAATGGCGCGTGATAAAAACTTCCGCACAATATTCGTTCCATATGAGAACTCGGGAGAGGCGTTCGCGATTGAAAATATAACCGTGGTGCCGATACGCAACTTAAACGAAGCGATCGATGTTTTGCTGGGTGGAAAATCAGCCACCGCTTCTCAGGTCGTTCCATCACCGGCAAAGAAACTTCCGCAGATTGATTTTTCAGAAATCCTGGGGCAAGAGAGTGCCAAACGCGCACTCATCATTGCCGCCGCCGGCGGTCACAACATAGCGATGTCGGGGCCGCCCGGTATCGGGAAAAGTATGTTAGTTCAGGCGCTCGACGGCGTACTGCCGGACCTTGAGCGCGACGAGGCCATAGAAGTTACCAAAATCTGGAGTGCCGCCGGCCTGCAACCCGAAGGATTGATACGCGAACGCCCACTTCGCGCGCCTCATCATACCGCGTCCGTAACATCCCTGATCGGCGGGGGAGCAGAGCCACGACCAGGCGAAATTAGCCTTGCCCATCATGGAGTCCTGTTCCTCGATGAGACTCCCGAATTCAAACGGGAAGCGCTCGAAGCATTGCGACAACCTATCGAAACAGGAAGAATTCCTATATCCCGCGCGAAAGGCACGACCTGGTTCCCTTCAAAATTCATATTGGTGCTCGCGATGAATCCATGCCCCTGCGGCTATTTCGGCGATCCGCAAAAAGAATGCGTCTGCTCTGCGTATGAAATTGCCAAATATCAAAAACGAATCTCCGGGCCCTTGTTGGATCGTATCGATATGCAATTCAAAGTCGGGCGGGTTGCGGTGCCGGAGCTGAAACATGAGTCCGGCCCGGATGAAAGCGCGAACATCAAACGGCGAATTATCTTAATTCGCGATCGACAGCGGGAACGCTTCCAGGGCATGAGCAAAACAAACGGAGAAATGACCTCGCGGGAAGTTCGCCGGCACATTGAAGGCGACCCGTCGGCTCTCAAGTTTCTCGATGGCCTTCGGGCAAAAAATTTGTCGCCGCGCTCGTTTTATCGACTGCTAAAAGTGGCGCGGACAATTGCAGATCTCGAAGAAAGCCGCGCGACGAAAGCCGAGCACATCGCCGAGGCATTTGGCTATCGACTCAGAGGGGATTAGCCGGATTATTAATTTACAAATTATACGAAAAAAGCCGCGACAAAAGTCATGACGGCAATTCTTAACGCTGAAACGGATTACGAGCACCGATTACCTGAAAATCTAATTCGCATCCATTGACTCCACCGGACTCGCCCATGAGCCCTATCTGCTGCCCTTGTTTCACAAAATCGCCAGGCTGAACCAGAGCTTGTTCGAGATGTGCATAACGTGTGCGTATCCCGTTTCCGAAAGCATGTTCCAAAAGAACGAAGTTGCCGTATCCGCCGTTCCAGGCGCCCTGCGAATCAGAAATGGCCGGATCCGGCACCACCACGCCATCGGCGGCCGCGACGACCGGCGTCCCGCAGGAGTTTGAAATTTCAATGCTGTTATCGTTTTGCAAATTACCCCAGTCATATCCCTGGGAGGGCATGATGAAATATGTGTTGTAATCCGGAAGATTCCCGGAAGAAACGGGTGCGTTCGTCCAGCTCGAAATATTTATTTTTTCACCGGCCCGTAATGATTTGTTAAGATTGGGATTTGCGAGCATAATATCCTTGATCAATATATTGAAATGATTGGCGATGCGGGACAACGTGTCACCCCGTGAAACGGTATAAATTGACATGGTCCATGTCCGACCGACTGAGCTCTGATATTGGACGCCCGGCGGCAAACCAATGGGTTGGCCCGGATCCCGAACCACCGCGGCAGAAATTGCAGAATCGGCCGCGACGCCACCGTTAACCATTGCGATCGGCAAACCTTGGACGCCGGCCATAGCATTGCTCATGGCCACCGGAGATTCTCCGGGGAAAGCGGCTGTATCGATAACAGCACCAAAGGCCGTCCTAATCAACGCTTCCGGAGGAGACGGGTTGCCAAGTAAACCATATTGTATACTCTGGTTAGATTGATAGATTGTCGCTCCGGGTACGACGGCAACCGCACCCAAAAAAAGAGCCACAATCAATGGCCTGTATGCCCTATCCGGTTTTCCGAAGAAATTACTTATGGAATCCATTATACCAAAACTGAATCCGGAACAAAAGAGCGCCGCCGAATCGCCACATATCCCTCTATTAATAGTAGCGGGCGCCGGAACCGGTAAAACCAGAACACTTACAAGCAGAATTGTCCACTTCCTTGCTTCAGGAATGCCGCCTGAGCGCATTTGCGCGGTTACCTTTACCAACAAGGCGGCGAAAGAAATGTCGGACCGCCTAGCCGCTATGACAGGCGTTCGGCCCGATTCAACCGCAGCAAAGCGCGGGCCGTACATAGGAACTTTCCACGCGCTCGGAGCAAGCATCCTCCGGCGCGAATGCGGTCATCTCGGACGCACGCCGAACTTCGTCATTTTTGACGATCACGATTCCTTCGATTTGATTAAAAAGTCGGTCAAGGCCATACTGCCAAAACATGACGGGGAACCGACGCTCGGCGCGACCGCTCGCCGCCGGGAAAAAACCAAAGAATCGCCCGCCTACTTCTCCGCAAAAATATCCGAACTGAAAAATCGAGTCGAGGAAGGCGCCTCGTCGACCGACGCGGAAAACGCTCTCGTGCAAAAAATATTTGCATCATATGAATCCGCGCTGGAGAGAAATAACGCCTTTGATTTCGACGACCTCATCGAAAAACCAGTTGCGCTGTTTCTTTCCCGTCCGGATATATTAAAAAAATATCAAAACCGGTTTGACGCAATACTGGTCGACGAATATCAGGACATCAACCCGAAACAGTACCAGTTGGTGCGGATGCTCGCCGGCGCGCATCACAACCTCACCGTCGTGGGCGACGACGAGCAAACCATCTATACGTGGCGGTATGCGGATATAAAAATTTTTCTCGGATTTGAGAGGGATTGGCCCGGCGCCACCGTGCGATTCCTCGAAGAGAACTATCGCTCAACCGGAACGATTGTTAACGCCGCATCCGCCATGGTTAAAAATAACCGGCTCCGAACGCCGAAAAAATTATGGACTTCAGCAGCCGCCGGCACCCCGATTGTTCTCTATGAAGCATGGGGCGAAAACGATGAAGCGGCCTGGATCGCCGCAAGAATCGCTGATGCCCGCGGATCGAACGCTGACATCGCCGTCCTATACCGGACAAACGCGCAATCCCGGGCTATTGAACAGGCGCTCATCCGGGAAAATATTCCGTACCGCATTTTCGGCGGACTGAAATTCTATGAACGGCGCGAGGTAAAAGACGCCGTTGCGGCGCTTCGCTATGCGGCAAATCCCCGTGATGAGTTGAGCCGCGAGCGGCTCGAAAAAAATCTGACCAAAAAAAAGTTTGCGGCCTACCGCGCCGCGCTCGCCGCTGCGGGCAGCACAAAAGCCGACGGCGCGGAAACCATGGCGCCGAGTGAAACGCTCGCGATTTTTCTCGAAACGTTCGGCTATATGACCTATTTGGAGGAAGGATTTACCAACGCCGACGAACGCGAAGAAAATATCGCGGAACTTGCGCGTTTTGCCGGGGAATTTGAACGGCTGCCGGACTTTCTGGAGCGCCTCAGCCTGCTCCAGGCGACCGACGACGAAAATGCGTCCGCAGGCGAACGCGCGCCGGCGGGCAGTCCGCTGTTCGACGACACAGCAGAGAAAAGCGGCTCGTCAGGCATCGCGGCGCGTCCCAAGGCGAGCAGCGTCCCGCCGGTTCATCTTTCCACGATCCATATGGCAAAAGGTTTGGAATTCGCGGCTGTTTTCATTGCCGGAGCAGGGGAGGGTCTGCTGCCGCACGAGCGCTCCATTGAAAAGGAGGCGTCGCTCGAAGAGGAGCGTCGCCTGATGTATGTCGCCATGACACGCGCCAAAAAGTCGCTCTCTATCAGTTTTTACGGATTGCCTTCGCGATTCATCGGCGAAATACCGGAAGAATTCATAACTTTCAAAACGGCTGCGGATATTGAATCGACATCCGGCGCAACGGGGACAGGCGGCCCCTCTGCCGGAACGAGTCGCCGCTTCCAAAACGATTACGATGATGAAATCGACAACGCAGAACCGTATATATCCATTTAATTCAACGAATAATTTAACGACCGCATGAAAAAACTGGGCCAGCATTTTCTAAAAAACTCCGGCGTTGTCAAAACGATCGCCCGGAGCATCGACCCGAAGGCCGGGGATATCATCATCGAAATCGGCCCCGGGCACGGAGAGCTGTCGGCGCAACTCGCAAATCGAACCGACGCCTTTTCCGTCATCGAAAAAGATGAGCGGCTCGCGGAGGAGCTGCGCCAGAGAGCCACCCGGGAAGGATGGGGGATCGAGGTTGTTTCTGGAGACGCGCTCGAGATGCTGCCGGCGATGATACGTAAATATACGGATGCGCGCCACGGCATCACCTTCAATGATGGCAATTTTCCGCCAAAGCAAAGCGTCGCCACAAAATATCAACCTCACGCTGAACGGCGGTTACTGCATGCTACAACAACCGCCCCTCGAGCCAGCGGCCATACCCTTAAGATCGTCGGCAACATTCCGTATTATATAACCGGCCACCTCCTACGGATCATCAGCGAACTGGATTGCGCGCCGGATTTGTGCGTATTTCTCATACAAGAAGAAGTCGCCGAACGGATCGCTGCGCAACCGCCGCGGATGAATCGGCTCGCTGCAAGTATCCAGTTCTGGGCGCGCCCCGAAATCATCCTGCACGTACCGCGCGAAGACTTCGCGCCGCCGCCGAACGTCGACTCAGCCGTCATAAGGTTGAGCAGAAAAACCGACGTGGCCCCAGTGGGCGCGACGGAGCACGAAGAAGAAACGGGTGGTTCGCGTTCGCCGCGCCGTCAACCTCGCGCATCCGGTCAGTCTCACGCCTCCGACAGCCGCCTCTATTATGCAACCGTTCGCGCGCTCTTCGCGCAACCGCGAAAAACAATATCGAACAATATCAGGGCCGCCATCATGATTTCGGGAAAATCGGATCGGAGGACTCCAAAAGAAACGAGTGCCGCCGCTCTCCGCGACGCGATTATCGACCGCTTCGCATCGATCGGCATTGATTCCTCGCTTCGTCCGCAAAATTTGACAGTGGAAGATATTCATGCCATCGCCCGTGAATTTAAGGATGTTCTGGCGTAAGGCCAACGGAACCCTCTTTTTGTTTTAAAGTGATTTTGTAGATTTTCCGCGCCATACCCGCTTCTGTGGATAAACAAAACGCGCGCGGCGTTTGCTATAATAAATGTACATGATTGACGTCAAGAAGTTCATAACTGGATTTTTGATACTTGCCGTCGGAACCGGCACGGCGGCGATGATTGCGTCGACCGTGGGGAGTGCCAGCGGCAACACCTCAGACAGCTCAGCAACCGCACCTGCTACAACCGGCACCGCGCATCCCGCCGCCGACGCTATCGCCGGGAATGCGTTCGCGCCCACGACCAATAATCCAACGGACGTCATCCTAACGTCGGCGAACAACACCAACGATCCGAATAATCTGACGGATGTTTTTGCGAACGCTTATCTGAATGAACTCATGGCAACCAACCCTAGCGGCGCACAAACGGATTCTAATGGAAATCCGACTCTTTCCCAGCCCTCAATGGATAATGTACTTCAACAGTTTGAGAGCAGTTCTACGGTTAATTCGCTGCAAATTCCCGACTGGGATGCCGAAGCTGCCGCCATACCGATTACCATAATTCCAAATTCCCCGACGGCGTTCGCGGATTACGGGTCCGCCCTAACTGATATTCTAAACAAGAATCTGATATCGTCCGGTATGCAGAACGTGCTCAATCAGACCGCGGACCCAAGCTCGCTTCCTTATCTGCATGACAATATAAAAACAGCCCTTCGGGACATCAGCGGACTTAAAACACCGGCTGCCGGGGTAAACTTTCAAAAAAGCCTCGTTAAAATTCTTGTTTACGACAAAAATTCCATCGACCTCTTTAATGGCACGTCATCGGACCCTTTGAAATCGGCCGTTGTCTTTCAAGCGGAGCAGAATAATTATCAGCTTGCTCTCAACGAGTTCCAAACCGCAGTCCAGCAAGCGGTCGCGGCAAACCTCTTTTCATTCCAAAATCAGCAAGGAAACGGCGCTCTGTCTTTCCTGAAAACAATCTTCGGGATTCCAGTCGCGCATGCTTTTGTTGTCGGAGTCAATATACCCGTACAAGATCTCATAACCGAAGCAAATACATCCAAGCGCGCGGCGGACGGCTTGGTACAACTTCATACCATCCTTCTTAAATATCTGAAAAACATCGCTATCCAGATTGCGAAAAACGGCCTGGTTTTGATTATGCAAAATACCGTGTACAAGTGGATCAATGGCAACGGCGCGCCTCATTTCATCCAGCAATGGGGGACCACGCTCGCAAACACCTTTGAAGCACGCGCACTCGCTTCGCTAAATAACCAATTTGCCTGCGTAAACCCCGCCTATGCTCCACAGCTTAGATTGCTGCTCATGCCGCCAGCCTCCGGAGGAAGCGCTCAAGGAGCCGGCGGAAATAATGTCTGCGCCAATTCATTCACTTTCAACCTTGCCACAAACAACCTGTTTTCTCAGGGTGGCTTTGCGGCATTTACGTCGCTTTTCCAGCCCGACAACAACCCATGGACCGCCATGCTCGACATCCAAGACAAAGAACTGGCCGATGCCGGACAGGCGCAGCAAGCCGAACAGGCCAAAGCGATCGCCAACCAGGGATTCCAGGGTTCTTCCGCCTGTCCAGGCGACCAGAGTGTTTACACTTCACCGCAAGGAAAATTCAGTCCGAGCGGAATGCATGCCGTATGCCAATACGCTAATGGTAACACGGTGCAGGCCTCGGTGATCAATACCGGACAGCCCGAGTTCACCTGTCCGAATAAAGGCATGACCTACACAATAACGAATGCTCCGAATAACGGGCTCTGCGCCGACGGCAGCGAACCAAAAGATACGAGCCCCGGGCAAACGGACTCCAAAGCGCTTTCCGCCGCCATCGCGAGCAACTTTAAACTCGTCAGCAGCGCGAATGATACAAGCGCCTTTATTCAGCAATTCTTCACCTCGCTCCTCACCTCGCTCCTCGATTCGCTGGCGAACGAAAGCATCAATTCGGCGACTAGCCTGATAAAAACCGAACTCACCCGAGAAGCCAATCTCCCTCCGGCCACGATAGCGATGCCTATTTCCTGCGACGCCCAGCAAACCAACCCGACCGATCCATCCACCTACACCTTCACGGCGAGCGGCGGCGAGGTCGACAATTCCAATGGTCAGGCAATGCCCGGCTCGTTCGTCTGGTCGCTTAACGGAACGACCATCGCGTCCGGTACCCCTGCGACATACACCTTTAACGCATCCGGTACTTATGTCGTGACACTCACGAACGCAGCCGCAAGCGGCGAAACCGCGACGTGCCAATCGATAACTATTCCATAAGATATGGATCCGACAAATCCGGCTTCAGAATATGAATTAGCATATCAAATCGCTAAGGCTAGCGGAAGTATTACGAATGCCGCCGTAAACACCGTCGTCTCCGCTGCCGGTACCATCAGTTATTACATCATCGGTAAGGTTGTATTCGGCATCGCTTACGTTCTCGCAATCCTCGGCGGGCTCGTCATTACCGTTGAAACCTGGCTGGTAAGCGTGGTCCTCGCCATCAATAATGACGTTTTTTCCACCCCCATCGTCCAAAAAGGTTTTGCCGCAACGCTCGCCCTGGCGAATCTCGGGTTCGTACTCGGCATCATCATCATCGCGCTCGCGACCATCCTGCATATCGAAACGTACGGCTATA
>JAJXYP010000072.1 GCA_021780545.1 bacterium | reverse complement strand
GGCATCCGGATTAGTATGTGTTTTATCAACCTGCGTGCCAATCATGAAGTTCTGCAGATCGGCCATGATTGCCTGCAAATCGACGAATGTGTTCGCGACCGTGTTGAAGCCGCCCTCGTAATCCTTTGCAAGCGACGTCGATGCGTTCGCCAGATTATTTTCCGCAGTCATCACCCCGCCTTGATCCTGCAGGAGTGTCGTCGTTGCAATCTGCTGCAGCTGCGCAAGCGACAGCTGGGCAGACTGCAGATTCAGCTGCGCCTGCCGGACAGCCCGAGCCTCGTTCGTCGTATCGAGCTGAATCAGCGCCTGACCGGCAGCAACCCGCTCGCCTGGCGTCACGTAAATCTGCGTCACCGTTTCCGTCACCTGCGGCTTGACGTCGACCGTCGTATCGGCCGCAACCTGGCCGCTTCCCGATACCGACGCAACCACGGTCTGCAGGGATGCCGTCTGAACGGCATAGAGTGCCGCCGCGGGGGCGCTCGTCGCGGCGCCATACCAGGCGTACGCTCCCCATCCGAGAAGGATCACGGCGGCAGAGGTTATGATCTTATGCGCTGCGGCAAATTGTTTCAGTTTGTTCATGGAAGTGGTGATGTGATAAGCGGCGGCTGATTTTGAGGCGGCTGATCCGGGGATAAAACTCCGAACACCCGTATGAACCGGGCAAATACCTGTCCATCCGGCTCGGGATCGCCCAGAATCGTCACGCGGTCGCCCGCTTTGATTTCCGCCATCGTAAGCGCTCCCGTCATTCCCCGGATCAGGGTCCCCGATGAAATTGAAACCGTCCGTTCGTTGCCGTCGGAACTCACGACGGTGATCGTCGAAGTGCTCACCTGGGTCACTTCGCCGGCAACGCCATGCGCATCGAATGGTCCGAACGCCCCGGGCATATGGCGAAACATGCGACCGCTCCAGGCAACCGCGAAAAGTGCGCGCCGGTAACCGACAACGATGCCCGCACCGAACACGACGAGCAGCACCAGAATCCCGGAAAGGGTATAGAGTAAGGTTCTGGTTTTGGGCAGTTTGAAAAAATCACTCATGATTCGCTTAACAACGCATTTCTAATAACCCAGCCGGCGGTAACTCCGAATTTTTCCGACATCGTCCCAGAACGCCGCCGCCGACCAGACGACGACAATCAACCCGGCCACGACGGCCGCCGCCGGGATGACCGGAAAGGAATCCATCATTGAAAAGAGAAAATCCTGGAAATTCGCCATAGCCGAAGAAAAATCCGAGAAGAGAAGCGAGGAAACGCTCAAAAAACCCGACTGAGAAAGTGAGTTTATCAGGCTGAGGAAGCCAACCGAAAGGCCGGCGAGTGACGCCGCAAAAACCGTCCCAAAAACGCCCGCACGCACGATCAGCCGGCGCCGTTCCAGCCGGCGCACGCGCCGGAGGATCTTGCCCTCAAGACCATCGGGAACCGACGGCATATCATCCTTCTGAAAGTGTCTTTCGTATTTGCCACGATTGCCGCCCCTAACCAGTTTACCCATGCCTTATCTACGATGGCAGAGCCTTTTTGGGTGCGGTCCGTCAACCGCGAGAGTTGATAAGCGAATAAACGACGATACCGAACGCCACGGCGACGTTAAGGGATTCTTTGCTCCCCCGCATGGGGATTTCGATGCTGGCATCGGCCGCTTCAAGGAGTGATACGGCGACGCCTTCCGTTTCACTCCCGAGAATAAGGAGAATCTTATCCGATCCGGCGCGGCGGATGAGCGCCGAAGCCTCGGTATACGGCACTGATCGTTCCGACTGTTCGAGTGCCAAAATGAACCATCCCTCTCGCCGAAGCCGGTCGACGGTTCCAAGCATATCCACCGCACGCTCCCAGACAACCATCCGCTCCGCGCCAAGCGCTACCTTGGCAAAATCAGGACGAACGGCGCCGAAGCGATCGAATGGGCCCGGCGTAACCCCGCCGGTATAGATCCGCTCCACTCCGGCGCCGTCAGCCGTCCGGAAAATCGACCCGACATTGTGAACGCTGCGAACATTGTCCAGAAAAACCGCGATGCGCATGGGAATATCATACCCGATTCACGGCGCGCCTGCAGCCACAACGGAAACGATCCGGAAATAGGCATCCCGGGACGGCGCGGCCGTCCAATAGCCGTCATGATACGAATCGCCAGGCGATCCGTAAACGGTCGTATCGTTCGTGATAGGCGATGGGCCAGCGTCAAGTTCGAGCCAATAAACACCCGGAGATAAAACCGGCGGCGAAGGAAATGAATAAGTCCGTTCGCCGGGGGCTTGCGCCCATCCGAGATCGATCGCCGGAGAAACTGCAAGCGCCGCGCCTGGTGTTCCGTCGGCGGCCGGTTCCCTGACGGTGGCATAGCTTTCGCTGCGCGAATACGCGCCGTCGTTACCGGACGTCCAGAATGCAACGCCATCAACCGTTGTGGTCGCCAAAAGGACGACTTTCTCCGCGCCGCCGAGCGGTACGGTAGCGGAATGATCGGTCTGCGAAGGCAGCGGCGCAAAGCCCGGCGGAAATTGCCACGGCACCACAAACGGCGTCGAACGGTTCCCCAGGTCGTCCACCGCCCGGATGCCGATCTCGTAAAACGCCGGGAAAATAACCGGGGCAGTTACTTGAAGCGACGATCCTCCGATGGGACGCCAGGCGCCCGGATCAAGCGCCGCAGGATCCGTCGACGGCTCCGCGGTGGAAGTCGAAATATTCACTTCATATCGAATCAGGGCGGCATTCGTGTCTGGATCCGTTGTCGCCGGCCAAGATAAATCGATGCGCATGTCCGTAGCATCGAACGTAATCGCAGCAGCATTAATCGGCTCTGGCGGCAGGAGGGGCGGCCAATCCGGAATAATAACCCCGGCCAGATAGGGATAGAACGAATATTCGTTCTTCACCATACCAACGCCATATGCAAACGAATCCCACATGGCGGTGCCCGTTGCCCGCGTTCCCACCAGGATGACGCTGCGATTCTGATAATCTTGCCACGTATTGAGTCGGTAATATTTGTTCGGCTGCAGATTGATGTTTAATCCGCCGATGGTCACGGTCTGCGGCTGGTCGGTGAACGGCGCGTCATCCGAAATCGAAAACGACCGATTCAGCTGCGTATAACCGGAATCTGTAAATTCATCGAGGGAAAGATGCGATTTCAAATACAGGCGATCATTGACGTATCCCTCGAAGGTCAGCGATCGAATCGTGCCGTAAAATCCCGTCCCGAGTTCGTACCAATTATCGTTATACCAGCTGCCGCTCGAAGTATCGCTGGCATACGGCTGGAGAACGTCATACCAGGCCGGAATCGTGGTGGTCGCAAGAGATACTGCCGGCAAATCGGCGGCGAAAATCATTTTGGTTCCTGACGCTCCCGTGAAACCCGGCGCCGGCGTCACGGCAAACGCAAGCGTCGTGCCAAAATCCGCCGGCGACAATGCATATGAATACGAAGTCCCGGACACCGTCACGACCGCGGCAGTATCCGATGCAACGCCATCCAGTTTCACGACGTCAAACTCATCAGTGCCCGTTGCCGCGCCCGCACCCCAGCCAAGATCGACGGTCAGCGTGCTCGAATTAAAAACGGCGGTTGGGGTCATAATCGCGATTTCCGGAGCCGCATCCGATGTATTTTGAACCGCCGCTGTTCCGGTAGATTCCGGCACCATAGACGCCGGTGCCTGATCCATGGTTGAGCTTTGAGTTGATGTTGGAATTGGAGTTGCGATTGCGGGCGAAGATGAAACAACGCTATCCGCCTGCGACGCAGGCAAAATGGAAACGCCACCCGACGAACCGAATAACACCATCGAATCGGACGATAAATATCTGGGTTGCGCCGGCAATGAAGCGGTCGCCGTGGCGTCCGGCGTTGTGACGACTGACTCGGTCGAGGTGTCGGAGATAGCTGAAGGTTCCGAATGCGGGACCGTCAGCCCTCCAATATCCGCCATGCCTGTTTTCCGATCCGTGATGATTTTTTCGGATTCAGCGCGATACCACTTACCCTCGGCGATGCCGGTATAACCAGAAATGGGTTCGGGAAGATGCGGTCCGTATGTACCGTCGGAAAGCCGATCGTAAATCGCAAAATGCAAATGAGTTCCGGGATGAATCCTGCATGCTGTGCCAGCGGTCAATCCGGTGTTGCCGAGAAGACCGACGACCTCGCCGACGCGAACCGCCTCTCCTGTTTTTACGGTAACGCTTCCGGCGATGAGATGCGCATATCGCGCAACGATCGGCGGCGCACCCGACGATCCATCGGAGACCAGCACCTGTGATCCATATCCCCCGTTATATCCGCCGTCGGAAGCAAGCAATACCGTCCCCGAAAAGACGGCCACGACCGGCGAACCGTACGCATCACACCCATGTTTGGAAAAATCGATTGCATAACTGTCTTTTTTTATATGCGTCGGCGGAACATGGTAACCCTGGACAACCACGAACGAATCGTTGGGCTGGTAGGGTAAAACAAATTCGGCCGAAGCGGCGACGGGAACGGCAAACCCCGCAATCGCAACGCATGCTGCTACAAAATAACCGGCGGTACCGAAATTCCGGAATTTCATATTCGGTTAAAATCGAAATTAGGCAGGATCGACCGGAGCGCGGCGTCGCATACGGTTGCGCCGTCCGTCGTGCCGGCAACGGGCGATGGAGCGATTTCATAAATGCGGCCGTTCGCCGAAACAAAGACAAGCTCCGCGGTAATGCCATTTAACGTACCGCGCCATAAAACGCCGGTTTCGCCGCCGACCGCGACCGGCTCGCGGATATCCTCGCTTATCTCAATCGTTGGATCTTTGCGCAAATGAACATCGATCCAGTCGTCGAGATTGACGTCGCCCTCGGCGGGATAAAACGAAATTTCAATTTTGCATGCGGCGGCGGACGCGGTTGAAGTCGTAGAAGGAGCAACGGGACTATACCCTGCGTAAATCGCTACATCGGATGATGTATTTCGCTCAAGATACCATCCGACCGGCAAATCGAACTGAAAGCCACCGGCCTTATTTGCGACCGTTGAGCTAGCGCCGCCGTGAACGCCAAAACCTGACACCGCATCCGGCGGCGCGGAAACCGAAAAGATCCCGTTCGCCGGCGAACTCCGCACCATCAAAAAGACAACAGTGGCGGCGAACACAGCCAGCACCGCCAACAACATAATGATTTTTTTCATACCGCCATCTTACCAATCGCGCATTAAAGATTCTTTAAATGGCTGGCGTGGAGCGATGGTTAAAACAGCGGAATAATAACCATAAAAAAAGCAGGCGTCCGCGAATAAACAAATCAATTCGCGGACGCCCTTATGGAAGCTTTGGATGATGAAAAGATGGGTCGACCATGCGCGCGGCGGCCTCAGTGATCGCTGGATATCCGTGACAACAAATCGCTTCTATTGCCACCATACAATCCTGAGGGCAAAGAGTTGGAACAAAAACTCCGCCGCCGGTTGCTTTTGATGCCTCCCTAGCCCGCGCAAGTACGTCGTCAAGCCCGAAGTATTTTCCCCTGTCTAATACTTCATAAATCTTGAGCAAAGTTTCCGCCTCGCTCATTTCCTTTCCCTCCTCTCTTTAGGATGATCGCGCCGACGGAAGTCGCCGTAACGATACTATCTTCATTTTAGAAACCTGCAGCGCAGAACGCAACAGGGAGTAATGCACAGCAGCCATACAAATTAAGCGATCAAAAAACGGCGCTCCGGGATGCTGCTCCCGGAAACGCCGCGAATACTACCGAACTCCGCCGCCCAACACCTCGTACGATCCGAGGATGTCAAGCGATTGAGTTTGTTTCTTCAATTCCCCGATCATTCCGTCCACCCCATCCGTTCCGGATGGAACTTCGAAGTCAACATGGAAAAGATATTCCCATGGTTGATTCCGTATCGGCCGCGACATAATTTTAGCCAAATTGATTCGGTGCCGTCCGATGATGTTCAGACATTCCGCCAAAGCATTCGGATGATTCCGAACCCGAAAGACAATCGATGTTTTCATGGCGGCGGAAGAACGTCCACCAACGACGATTTTCAGCCCGCGGGGACCAAGCAGGAAGAAACGCGTGAAATTGTCCTTGCTGTCGCCGATCTCCCGTTCCAGGATTGTTCCACCGTAGACGTTTGCCGCAAATTCGCTTGCGATCGCCGCCGCATGAATGTCGCCACCTTCGACGATCCTTTTCACGCTGCCGGCTGTATCGTCATCAGCCATAGCGGTAAAACGGCTGCGATTGCGCTCGAGGTATCGCTGGCATTGAAGCAGCGCCATCGGGTGCGAGTAAACGCAGCGGACATCGGACGCAGCAGATCCGGCGGGGCCGATCAGATGATACGTGACACGTATCTCCGTTTCGCTCAGAATGGCCGGCCTCCACCGGAGCAGCCGCTCAAAATTTTCGACCCCTTGGCGAATGGGGCCGATCGTCGAGTTTTCGACCGGAACCACCGCATAATCGAGAACCCCCGCCTTCAATGCTTCGAACAGTTCATCGAAATTCGAAAACGACACGAGCGTCATTGTTGCCGCGAAGGATCCGCGACTCGCAAACTGCGTGGCAGCCAGAGCGCTGAACGAACCCTTTTCGCCCTGGCAACCGAAAGTTTTCCTATTCATAATCTCCATTCTCCCCCTTCCTGTTTTTGGCTTTTGATACCGCCGTTGCTAATAACAATGTAGCGGGCCGAACTCAATCGGTCAACTAAGGCGGATAAAAATTGAATGCATCAACCAGGGCGCGCGGGATATAATATCCACCCCCTTTTTTTATTCAACAGGGGAATGCCACAATCGTCACGTCATCATCAACGCGGCTTTCGTCCTTCGCGCGTTTTACATAGTCGAACAATTCCTGCTTGAACCGCTCGGCAGATGCCTGCCGCCGATCCGCGCAGAATTCCGCAAACCGATCCGAAAACAGCGTATTCCGATCATCCCCGTTCCGGATATTGAACAAACCGTCGGAACAGAGAAACACATCCGCGCCGGCAAGCTCCAGGTCCGTGCTTTCGAGGGGAAACTGCGCGAGCAGACCCGTTCCCAGCGCCGGATTCCCCTCGTCCACCATGGTAATCACGCCGGTCGCGCGATCGCGGACAAACACGGGCGAACCGCCGGCACGCTCGATGTTGACCTGCTTTTTCCCGTCACGGACACCGAATATCCGGACATTCGCATATTCCGCAAACGGGAAGGCGAACGGCGATTCCGCGATAAAACGGTCCAGCTCCACCATCAGGCGCGGATCCGCGGCCGCGGCCGGCCCCCTTGGATAAGCCGTGCGATATAATTCGATCAGTTTCGCCATATAAGATTTCATGACGGCGGCATCGCGGCTATGCCCTGCCATATCAAAAAACATCGCCTGCGCTTCGTTTGTACCGCGGACCATCTGCCCGCCGACATCAGCCAAGCCATCGCCCCGGAACCAAAAATCGCCGCCGCCCGATTCCTGAAGCGGCAGATAGAGCCCGCCCTCTCCAGAAAGTTTTTGGTATTCGGCCTCGCGCCGATTCAGGTAATCCTCGGTAACGATCGCCTCGAACAGTTCCACCGGCAGCGGCGCCCCGGACCGGCCGGATTGATTCTGATATCGCTCCCGCAAAGCATTCAGTTTTTCAGGAAACCGCATGAACGATTCATAATCACCCCCGTGAAAAATACTCCGGAGTTCATGGACAATCTCCTGATTTTGTTCCAAAAACCCGGCGGCAGAGTATGCGCCATCTTCAGTCGGCTGTCCCGCCCCGGACCGCTCCATGTTCATGCGATCATTATAGCAGACGACAGCCGCAACAAATAATGGCCATGAATGCGGAACGGGCGGCATGGGGCGCTATGCAAAATCCATCCGTAACGCAAGGTGATCCGACACCTCATCCGGCAACACCGCAAAAGCTTCCACCGCAACGCCCGGCGTAACCAGAACGTAGTCCGCAAATTTGACGGGGCTTGTGTCGTAACCCTTCGATTTCGGGCTGTGGAAGGCGCGGTACGATTTCAGGATGGCAGAAATATCTTCGTGCAGGTTCGCCTTCGCCCCGTCACTGATTTCAATATCAGCCGTCGTGCTGAAAACTTCTTGAAAGCAAAAAATATCTACCTCGCCGCTCAGTCGTCGGATTAAACCCATCAGCGGCTTGTGCATCCTACCTCCCCAAGTGTTGAGTGTTAAAAGTTTCATATCGCTTATCACTTCTTCAGCACATCGGGATCGGAAATTAAAACGATGCGATTCATATATCAAGCAAACGATGTTTTCAATTTTTGCTCCTTATTAAACCGCTCGATCGCGAGCCGGATGAGTTCGTCGACGAGTTTTTCATGGGAAAGGCCGCTCGCCTCCCAAAGTTTCGGATACATGCTTATTTTCGTAAAACCGGGAATGGTATTGATCTCATTGAGATATACCTCGCCATTCTCCTTAAGAAAGAAATCGACGCGCCCCATGCCTTCGCAGGAAAGAACTTTGAACGCATCGATGGCGAGTTTCTGAATATGCGCCGCCGTCGCTTCGGAAACGCGCGCGGGAATCTCGAGTTTCGCGCCGTTTTCGTCGATGTATTTCGCTTCATAGGAATAAAACTCATGCCGCGGCAGGATTTCACCGGGCACCGATGCGATAGGTTCCTCATTGCCAAGCACCGCGCACTCGATCTCCCGACCGGCGACAAACTCTTCGGCAAGAACTTTCCGGTCGTACGAAAACGCGTCTTGAATCGCTTCCTGAAATTGCTCCTTGCTCTTCACTTTATGCACACCGACTGACGAACCGAGGTTCGCAGGCTTTATGAAAAACGGCGCTCCGATTTTGCTCACGACCGCTTCGTAGCTCATCTCATTCGAATTATTGAGCGTGACGAAATTCGCGACAGAAATGTTCGCGTCGCGCAGCAACCGCTTCTGAACATCCTTGTCCATGCCGACAGCCGAGCCCAATACGCTTGCCCCGACAAATGGGATATCCGCCAGCTTCAACATTCCCTGTATCGTGCCATCCTCTCCGAAGGTGCCGTGAAGGACGGGGAATACAACGTCCGTAGCCCGTAGCGCATCTTGCTGCCAATTCCCCTGCTTATCGATGACGACCTGCGTGATCTCATATTTATCCTTATTCATCGCCTCGACGACATTCTTTGCCGATTGGAGGGATACCTCGTGTTCGGCAGATTTTCCGCCGCAAAGGACGAGGACTCTGGTTTTCCGATTTGCCATAGATAGGAATATAGCACGCAAATACGGACAAAAAAAGACCTCCGGAGGAGAACCCGAAGGCCCAGTTGGGGTCACGCTTAGAAAGAGAGATTGGAGCGAATTAAATAATGAAGTTGAGATTGGCCGATTTGCTTCTGATAAAAAATGAGCGGCGTTACCCTTTTAAAGTAACGCCGCCGTTCAATTAACAAACTACCTCGCTCGCCTACTCGGCGCCGAAATAAGCGTGGAGGTCGTCTATCCTTAGAACACCGTTCCACCGAATATCCAGCGCCGCCATCAGGTTGGCGTTAGCTGCCGTTCCGGTTTGATACTCGAGTACGAGCGTGGGGCGAAGGTCGGCAAGCTGGCGTTTTGCAATTTCGCTCCGAAATTGTTCCGCGAGCGCTTGCTGCAGCCGATTCTGGATCGCCGTTCCCGGATCTCGAAACTCATGCGCTATCCGCATGATGGCGGGTTTGTTGTTGACGAGCTCCATATCCGTCAAGATTCTGCCGCGTACCTTCTGTCCGTCCGCCGTCGTCGCGACAACTTCCACATCCACGTTCTGTCGATCGCTGATGAGGGTAACGTGTTGCGCAAACGGAATAGCGAGGATCCATCCGTCGGTGCCGCTTGTCCGGTTGCCGCATACGTAAGTCGTTGTGCCAAGGGATGCATCAAAAATAAAGCTCGACCCGAACAAAACCAACACCGGCAATCCCGCCACGACGAGAATTTGCCTAGCCGACAACTTGCTATCAGCCTTGTAGCGTTCGTCATGATATTCACACCGCGCACTTCCTTCACCGAGCCGAGTCCAAAGAATGAAGGTCTTGGCGAGGATTACCTCAACGAAACAGGCGGCGGCGGCCCCGCATGCTCCCAATATTATCGTCACGTTCTGCGTGTACAACCCGGCAACCACCGCAAAAATCGCAGCGAACCATAAGCCAGCTTTGACAACAGCACGAGCCGAAACCGCTTCATTCACCTTCGCAACGGCGCGTGCCGCTGACGAAGTACCGATCCGTGGCATAATAAACCACCTCCATGATTGAGAAAATTTAAGTTCCGAACACTAAATGCATGGTAGTATAATATGCGTCAATCGACAAGGATGAATGTACGGGTAATATGAACGAGTTGGTACAGCTTCGCTACAATGAAAAGCATGTACCAATTGAACCAAATACCGTCGAGCAGGCAGATTGAGAAATATATCCGCCGTATCGTGTTCGGGAAGAATATGTTCTGTCCAGAGTGCCGTTCTCGAAAGGTCGTCCGCTATGAAGCGCGATATCGCTGCCTTCGGTGCCGGAGAAAGTTCTCACTCCTCTCTCACACCTGGCTCGGTAATATGAAGCTGCACTACGAGAAATTCTGGATGCTCCTTTGGTCATGGACTTGCGCGATCCCCATCAAACAAACCGCAGCGCTCACGAGACTTTCTGAGCATACGGTACGCCACTGGTTCGGGGTATTCCGCGCCCATCTGCCTCGTGAGACCCATGTTCTCGAGCGTATCGTGCAACTCGATGAGGCATATGGCAAAGGATGGTCGCTCGTGATGGCGAAACAGCCCGACTCGAGGAAAGTGGCATACGTCATCTTGCCGGAGCGATCGGTCGATCGACAGGATGCGGTCAAATTCCTCGAGCAATACGTGAAGCCAGGGTCGAAGCTCCACACGGATGGTGCGATGATATATCGTGGCATCGAGCGCTGGTGGCCCGTCGTCCACGGCACCGATATCCATGCCAAATGGGAGTTCAGCAAGACCTCTGAGATCGAAGGTACGTTCGGCAATATGAGGACCTTCATCCGGAGAATGTACCACCATGTTACCGCGGAAAAGATGCCGGATTACCTGAGGGAATTTGCCGTCAGATTTTCCTCGCCCGAAATGTTCAAAAACCCTAAGTACTACTTACAAAAATCGCTTATGCTTGCGCCAACTTGCTAAGAGAGCCCACCGCGGGATACTTGACAATCAATATCTATATTGCTATAATATAGAAGTACCTTAAAAACCTCATATTTGCTTGCTAGCCATAGCCAAAAGGCGCTGATTCCATCGGCACTTTCTGGCTATGGCTACGGATAGTAGCCCACTGGCAGAAAATAGGAGAAAACGCTATGACAGTTGCAACGACAGCGAAGACCTATGATCGCCAAACCGCATCGTTCCTCGCGGTGGTTGGTCAGAACATGCCGGAAATTTCCGGTGATGTCATGCAGGGATGGATCGAGAACCCGAAGGCGCTTCAAAACGCGCTTCGCGCCGCTCTCTGCCCGCCCGAAACGGCCGCCGTTCCGCGTGAATTCAAAACGTGGAAAACGATCAAGATTGGCACGCAGAAGTCGGTGAAAGACCTCTCGAAGGCACTCACCAGTAACGGTTTCCGGATCAGCGACTGGGCAGGTGACATCTTGAAGAGGATCACCTTGGCCGACGCCGAAACGGAGATCGAACTTGTGCTTGTCTCGGTCGCCGACCTCGGTTTCACGAAGGCCACTCGCCGCGATGCAATCTATGATCGCGCAAAGGAATTGGGCCTCGACCTCGTTCCTGCGGAAGTCGGCCCGCAGCTCCGTCTCGCTTACTCGGATCAACCGATGGGCGAATGGATGCTGATGGCCATGGAACCCATCGCGGATTCCGACGGCGGTCTCGGCGTGTTCGCTGTCGCACGCCGCGACGTTGGCCGGTGGCTCTACGGCT
>JAJXYP010000007.1 GCA_021780545.1 bacterium | reverse complement strand
GATCTTCAATCTTCAAGGTACCCCCTTTTCTTTTTAAGAATATGTTTCCCGCCGGATGATGCGGCGGAATTTTTTCGTCTTACCAAAAAAACTGAAACCATGATACGATGATTTTCATCGCTATGCAAACCCCGGATTCGAAACACTCCTTCATCGATGCCCATACCCATATTTCGTTTCGCGCATTCGATGACGACCGTGCGGAGGTATTGCGCCGCGCGCAGGAAGCTGGCGTCCGGATGATCAACGTCGGCACCCAGCGGGACACGTCCCGCGCGGCGGTGGAGTTGGCGGAAGCCGCCGCCGGCGCTTTCGCCGCGGTCGGCCTTCACCCCATCCATACGGGCCGATCCTATCACGATGCGGCCGAGCTTGGCGGCGGTGAAGCCGCTATTGCCTTCACCTCGCGCGGCGAGCGGTTCGATGCTGCTGTTTATCGGGAGCTGGCGCTCCATCCGAAAACAGTCGCGATCGGTGAGTGCGGCCTTGATTATTACCACTTTAACGACGATGAGCCGCGGGAAGAGCAGATCCGCCGGCAGAAGGAAGCATTTGCTGCTCAGATCGATCTTGCGCTCGAGCTGAGTAAGCCGCTTATGATCCACTGCCGAAACGCCTTTCCCGATCTTATCGCCCTGCTCGATTCTTATCGCGACCGGTTCGCTGCTGCGGGTAAGCCGCCGGGTGTCATCCATTTTTTCACCGGCACGCCGGAAGAGGCAGCGGCGCTTCTCAATCTCGGTTTTTCTTTCACGTTCGGCGGCGCGATCACCTTTCCGCCGCGAAGAAGCAGGACTGTTGGCGATTACGACGCGGCGATTGCCGCGATCCCGGCCGACCGGATCCTATCGGAAACCGATGCGCCCTACGTCGCGCCGGTGCCCTATCGCGGCAAGCGGAATGAGCCGGCGTACGTCGTCGAAGTGGTGAAGCGGCTGGCGGAACTGAAAGAGCTTTCTTTGGAAGCGATGCGCGACCAGATCGGGGAAAATGCGCGGCGCGTTTTTGGCATTTGAATCCGTTATTATACCCTCGTTTCCTTGAGATTCGGATTGTTTTGACATACAATGCAATAATATGGCGGATACCGAACACGACCGCGATCGATATGACGCAAGAGCGATCGAGGCGAAATGGCAGAAACGCTGGCTTGACGAGCGTGTGTTTGCGGCACGCGACGATTCGCCGAAGCCGAAATATTATCAGCTGGAGACGTTTCCATATCCGTCGGGGGCCGGACTTCACGCCGGACATCCGAAGGGATACATTGCCGAAGATATCCATGCGCGTTTTATGCGGATGGGTGGTTCCGATGGGAAGTCGCGCGAGGTGCTTTACACGATGGGGTGGGATGCGTTCGGTCTTCCTACGGAAAATTACGCCCTGAAAGTCGGCAGATCGCCGCGCGAGGTGACGCGTGAAAATACGGATAACTTCCGGCGCCAGGTCCGGATGTTCGGCTTGTCTTACGATTGGGATCGTGAAATCAACACATCGCTGCCGGATTATTACCGTTGGACTCAGTGGCTTTTCATCAGGTTGTTTAAAAAAGGGCTGGCGTACCGCGCCGCCGCGAAGGTGAACTGGTGTCCAAAGGATCAGACGGTGCTTGCGAACGAACAGGTTGTGGGCGGCGCGTGCGAGCGATGCGGGACGAAAATCGAGGAGCGGGATATGGAGCAGTGGTTCATACGCATCACGGATTACGCCGAGCGCCTGATTGACGGCTTGCGCGGCCTTGAATGGCCGGAGGCGACGGTCAAGCGGCAGCAGGACTGGATTGGCCGGAGCGAAGGCGCGGAGATTGCGTTCAAGATTAAAAATTCCGGTGCTGACGCGGCGTCCGGCGCCGCCGTGACGGCGTTCACCACGCGGCCGGACACGCTGTTCGGCGCGACCTATCTCGTGTTGGCTCCCGAACATCCGTTGATTGACGGATGGAAAGATCGGATTGTGAATTGGGCCGACGTTGCCGCATACCGTGACGCTGCGACCCACAAGACCGAGCGGATGCGCCAGGAGGAAGCAAAGGAGAAAACCGGCGTCGAGCTCAAGGGAATCGCGGCCGTAAATCCGGCGACGGGTGAAACGATCCCGGTCTGGATCGCCGACTATGTCCTTGGCTCGTACGGCACCGGCGCCATCATGGCTGTTCCTGCGCACGACGAGCGGGATTTTGAATTCGCAAAAAAATTCGGATTGCCGGTGCGGCAGGTGGTTGCGCCGCGCCTCGTAAATCCGGAGACGCCGCCGCGACCGGATAAAGAGAGCACGAAACGCAACATCATCTATGCGTTCGTGAAGCATCCGGCGGAAAACAAATTTTTGGCACTGCAACTTAGGAAATTCCCCTGGCTCACGCCGATCGTCGGCGGCATTGAGGAGGGGGAGTCCGCCGTAGAAGCCGCGCTCCGTGAAATTCGCGAAGAAACCGGATACACCAATGCGCTGTTTAAGCGGGAAATGCAGCTGTCGATCGTCGCCGAATTTTATGCCGCGCATAAGGACGTCAATCGAACCGTTACTTCGCGGACGCTGTATTTCGAACTGCAAAATCTCGAACAGGAAGCGATAAGCGATAAAGAAGCCGCGTTGCATGACATCGTTTGGCTTTCCGAGCGGGAACTGGATCGGCTTCACCCCTTGATTGAGGGACCGTTTATTATTGAATGGCTGCGGCGCGGAGATTCCGCCTATGCGGGCGAGGGGATTCTCTTGGATTCGGGCGACTATACCGGCCTTGACTCTGAAGCGGCGAAATGGAAAATCACTGAATCCGTCGGCGGCGCGCGCAAGGTTCGGTACAAACTCCGCGACTGGTCGGTGTCCCGCCAGCGGTATTGGGGCGTTCCAATCCCGATGATTCATTGCCCCGCGTGCGGCGTTGTGCCGGTTCCGGAGGAACAGTTGCCGGTTGTTCTGCCCGATATGGTGAATTTC
>JAJXYP010000079.1 GCA_021780545.1 bacterium | reverse complement strand
GGAGATAGCCCCGCAGAATCACAAGATCGGCTTCCTCCTTGGCAACCAAGTCTTCGCGGCCGCCCTGACGAAAGAGTTCGATCGAATCGCGCCGGCGCTTGGCTTCCTTCTGCAGCACGGCAACTGTCTCCTCGTCCGTGATAACCGCGCCCGTCTCCTTGGCCTGTTTGTCTTTTTGAAAACTGTTCAACACCGACAGTGCAAAACGAAGCGCCTCGACGCGCGGCCGATCGGCGGCCTTCATCGCGGTCTTGATGTCAGCGTTTATCTGTTCGTATATCATAGAGCGTGCGGAGTAAAAATTGCGTCAGTCGGTACAGACAGCACTGCAAACGGATTGAAAGCGGACGCTTCGAGAGCCGGCTAAAGCTTACAGCAAACCAAGTTTCTTCTGGCGATCCACTTCTGCTTTGCGGGTTTCCCGATGGATTGCCGAAATGCGTCGCTTAATGCGGCTCGCCGGACGAGCATAAAACCGCCGCTTGCGGACCTCTTTTAAAATGCCGCTACGCTTCACCTTCCGAGTGAAACTATAAAGGAGCGCGTTCGACGGCTCCCCCTCCCGTTTGCGTGCTTCGATTGCCATTAAAACGAGTATACCGCATCTGTTGCCGGCCAGTCAAGGCGATGCTATAGTACGGCCAGCATTATGAAAAGATATCTGCTCCTCTTCACCGTCACCCTTTTCGCGGCGGCCGGAACTATGGCCGATGCCGCGCCTTCCGGCGCCTGCTCGCCGGGCTTTGATGATACCAGTCTCTTATCGATCCTCCTCGGGCAAGGGCAGGATCGATTCTACAACAGCGAGTACGAAGAGGCCATAATGATTTTCAAGGCCTATACCGTACTCGCACCCGACGACTCCGTCGGTTTCTGGCGCGAATTCCTGAGCGAATATTTCGATGTCCGCTATCGGAGCAAAAATGATACGCCGAAGCTCATGGCAAGCCAATACAAAGCCATGAAGCAGACCGCCCTGACAGCCATCGACTTGGCCGATCGGGACGCCGCAGCGCGCCCGCAACGAGCCGGTTTCGACCGCTACGTCAAAGCAAGCACCCAGAGCATCCTCGCTCTCGTCGAACGATCGCAGGCATCCAATGGCGAAGCGATCAGGATGCTGCGAGCAGCCGTCTCAACCGCACGCCAGTCGTCCTGTCAGGAAGCCGACTTCGTCATCGGATCGATCAACTACGAAATCGGCGAACGCGCCGGGCCGTTTCGGTCGATGCTCTGGATCGCCCACATCCCGCACGATCGCGACGGCGGCTGGGCAGAGGTCCTCGCCTCCGCCGAAAACAACCGCTCGATATTTTCCGACGATATCCGATTTTTCATTTTCGACGCGGAAAAAAACAGCCAGGATCCCCGCCAGCAGGACGAAACCCGAAAACTCTGGCGGATTCTCTTCCTCAAGTATCCACGGAACCGGAATCTCGTGAGCTGGGCCGCCCGGCACGAGGTACCGGCGCGATAACGGCCCGGGAGGAGCCCGCTTTCTCATCAACATTAAACCCGCCAATAGCCCCGGCGGGTTTTTCTATGTCGGTAAGATTGCGCCGAAGTCAAAATCCTTATAAAATCCACCCATGGACCCGCGCTACGATATTAAAGAGGTCGAAACCCGCATCGCGAAGCAATGGGAGGAATCGGGATTTTTTAATCCGGATATCTGCATTGAGCGCGGCGTAACGGCAAAAGATGCGGAACCGTTCTCCATGGTCCTTCCCCCGCCAAACGTCACCGGAACACTACACATCGGACACGCCTTCGAAGACAGCATTCAGGATGTCATCATCCGCTATGAACGGATGCGGGGTAAGCGGACGCTCTGGGTTCCGGGCACCGACCACGCCGCCATCGCCACGCAATCGAAGGTAGAAAAGCTGATCGAAAAAGAAGAGGGTAAGCGGAAATACGACCTCGGACGGGAAGAATTCCTCCGGCGGGTCGAGGCTTTTGCCCGGGAAAGCCACGACACGATCGTCCGGCAAATCAAACGCCTCGGCGCTTCGCTCGACTGGAGCCGCGAAGCGTATACACTCGACGAACCCCGCTCCCGCGCCGTGCGGACGGCGTTTAAAACAATGTACGATCTGGGCCTCATCTACCGCGGCTATCGCGTGGTGAACTGGGATCCCAAGGGGAAAACGGTAATTTCGGACGATGAAATCGTCTATCAGGAACGCGCGGCAAAGCTCTATACCTTCCGGTACGGGACGCTGGCGGACGGCAGCCTGTTCCCCATTCCGGTCTCAACCACCCGGCTGGAAACAAAAGTTGGCGACACCGCGGTCGCCGTTCATCCATCCGACGAGCGCTACCGCCGGTACGTGGGGCGCGAATTCGACGTCGTATTCTGCGGCGTCCCGCTGCATCTCAAAATCATCGCCGACGACGGCGTCGACCCGAAATTCGGCACCGGCGCCCTCGGCGTAACGCCGGCGCACAGCATGATCGACTGGGAAATGGCGCAGCGGCATAACCTCCCCCTGATACCGGTCATCGATGAAAACGCCCGCATGAACATCGCCGCCGCGCCCGGCAATCCGCTTACGGGACTCAAAGCGACAGAGGCACGGGAGCAAATCGCGGCGGAGCTCCGCGAAGCCGGCCTTCTCGAAAAAGAAGAAGATATCACGCAGAACGTTTCGACCGCCGAGCGAACCGGCGCCGTTATCGAGCCGCTCCCGAAGCTGCAGTGGTTCCTGAACGTCAATGCCGCTATCCGGGGAACCACGGTCAAAAAAATGATGCGTGACGCCGTAGAAAGCGGAAAGGTCAGGATTGTGCCGGAACGATTCGAAAGGAATTATTTCAACTGGATCGACAATCTCCGTGACTGGTGCCTGTCGCGCCAGCTTTGGTTCGGCCATCAAATCCCGGCGTGGTACCGGGGGAATGAGATTTATGTGGACGTCGATCCGCCGGCGGGAGACGGATGGGAACAGGACCCCGATACATTCGATACCTGGTTTTCTTCA
>JAJXYP010000034.1 GCA_021780545.1 bacterium | reverse complement strand
TCGATGCCACGATATATCATCGCACCATCCGTGTGGAGCTTCGACCCTGGCTTCACGTATTGCTCGAGGAATTTGACCGCATCCTGTCGATCGACCGATCGCTCCGGCAGCGGCAGCACCAATACCGACCTTTGCTTTTCCAAACTTGGCGATATCGGCAGAGCGGGCAAAAGATATTTTTCCCGTACAGCGTTCGCCGCAAAAACTTCTGAATCTGCGCTTCCGACGGAATTTGGTTGAGTTGGTACATATCCTTCATGGTAGTGGATATGCGCCAACTTGCTTAGATTACCCTTTGCCGGTATCCTATCGGCAGTTCGTTTCTAATGACTCAGGCGTGCTCCTACGGGGAGTGCATCTGGAATTCAAATGGTCTTTAACAATTTTACATCAGTGAGGGAGATGACGAATAATGATAGAACGATACGCAGTGTACGCTGGCACCTTTGATCCGCTAACCAACGGTCATCTCTGGATGATCGAACGGGGAGCTGACATGTTCGACAAACTCATCGTCGCGGTTGGGGTTAACCCTGACAAGCGGTGCATGTTCTCGCCGCAGGATCGGTTGGCCATGCTTCATGAATCCGTCGAGCATATACCCAACGTTCTCACCGGCACATTTACGAACAAATATCTGATCGATTACGTCCACGAAGCCGGTGCAGTGTACATCCTGCGCGGTATCCGTTGCGAAAGCGACTACGAATACGAGCGGGTGATGCGGAACGTGAACGGCGATCTCGATCCCGGCGTTACGACCGTGTTTCTCATGCCGCCGCGCGACATTGCGGAAGTAAGTTCGAGCATGGTGAAGGGTCTGATCGGCCCCGACGGATGGGAGTCGATTGTCGAGAAGTATGTTCCGAAACAAATTTTCAGTCGATTGAAGGAGGCGCATAATGGAAGGACTCACTAAAGAATGGCAAAAGCTATGGAGCGAAGTCGGCGGTAAGGGAAAGGGCATGGTTCCGCTGGCTGATCTCGTTTCTCGGTGGAGCGAGCCATGGCGGGCGTATCACACGCTGGATCACCTTCAAGAAATGCTCGCTGAATTGGGACATTGCCCGCACCGTTTTGCTGCACAGGAGGGATATTGCGTCCACTTCGATCAAACAGCGATCCAAATGGCGATCTGGTATCACGACGCCGTTTACAGTACCCAAGCGAAAGACAACGAGGAACGGAGCGCCGATCTTTTCCGCGTCATGGCGGGGAGATATCGCTTGGGCGTGGACTTTACCGATCGTGTCGTTTTTCTCATTGAGGCCACTAAGCACGCTCGCGTATTGGATGATTTGAACGCTCGGGCGCTTTGCGACATCGATCTCGCTATCCTCGGCAAGTCCGAGTTCGACTTCGATGAATACGAACGGCAAATCCGGGACGAATACAACTGGGTGCCGGAGGCACAGTTCCGCGAAAAGAGGGCGGAGATTCTCCAATCGTTCCTCAAGCGGAAAAATATCTACTCGACCCAGTTCTTTCAGAAGAAATATGAAGAGCGAGCAAGGAAGAACCTCGCGCGTTCCATCGAACGGCTCAAGCCACCCGCGAGTGTCCCTGATCCCGGTGAAGACGATGGAGGAGGTCTCTTCTCTAAAAGTTCGACATCGACAGGCACCGGCGGTTTGTTTTCGAGAGATTGAATGCGCAAGCTTTAACAGCGAGCACGACCACAAGGCCGTGCTCTTTTTTTATCCAATCTTATCGCTTTTGCTCATCCAAAACCGGACATGTTCGTCCCCAGTGGGCGAAAAGGTAAAAATTCAGAAATTGGATACACCAAAACAGTGCTGCCTAGCGTAGACGATATCATGGAAAAGTTTTCACGTCTGAGCGGGTAACGGGAATCGAACCCGTGTCTCAACCTTGGAAGGGTCGCATAATACCGTTATACGATACCCGCTTGCCGGAACCGCGCAATCTATTGTATACGGTTCGGCGGCGCACCTCAAGCGCGGCCGATTTGCCGCAGACGGCCCGGCGGAACGGCCTGGCAAATCAGGGCTGCCCAGCCGCTTTCATTGCTTTTTCGGGCGCCATCTGATAGAAATAGTAGTAACGTTTTTACGTTTTCCCCATGTCAAAACCTTCCCGGAAAACCAGCGCGGTACTCGCCTTTATGGCCATTGTCGCGGCCGGTTACGGCATAACGGAATACTGGCGGTTACGGAACAATCTTCCGCAGGCATTCATGGACGCCCAGGCGAAAGGGGCGATTATAGCCCAGTCGATCGTTGCGACATCGCAGCAGTCGTCCGCAACGCTTAATCAGGTCAATCAGGATGATCGGCAGGGGAATGATCAGGCGGCGCTTGCTCTCGTGGCAAATCTGCTTACGGAGAGCGAGAATTTGCGCAACCAGGCGGTCCAGCTTTCGAACCAGGTTGAAGCGATGACGCAGTCGCTTTCGGACATCAATTCGCTCCCGGCGCGGCAGGCGGCGCTCGATGCGATATCGAGCCATCTCGCGCTCATCAATCAGCTGATCAACTACAGCGGCGATCTCGGCAACCTTTCCGACGCCTTGCAGAGGCGGTTCTCGCAGGGCAGTTACGCGGAGACAAGCGTCCAGATCCAGGCTCTCGTGAACCAGGTCAATGTGGACGTGGCAGCCATCAATAACTTCAACAACCAGGCCGCGGCGGCGATGCAGCAGTTCAACAGCATCGTGAACAAATAGCCAGGCGGGTTGGCGGGCGTGTAGCTCAGCGGTAGAGCAACCGTCTTATACACGGTCGGTCGCTGGTTCGAATCCAGCCGCGCCCACAAATCGGTGCCCAATCCTATCCCGTGACGGGCTTGATTTTGAACGGTTTCAGCAGGTCGTAGAATTCCTCGTGTTCGATGGTCTCCTTCGCAATCAGGGTGTCCGCGATTTTTTTGAGCGCGGCCTTGTTGGTTTTCAGGATTTTCTGCGCGGTTTCATAAGCACCCATGAGGAAACCGTGCGTTTGTTCGTCGATTTCCGAAGCCACCTTTTCCGAATAGTTGCGCTCGGATGAGATTTCACGGCCAAGGAACATCAACTCCTCCGATTTGCCGAAGGTCATCGGTCCGAGGTCGCTCATGCCGTACTTAGTGACGAGCCGTCGGGCGAGATCCGACGCTTCCTTGAGGTCGTTCGATGCGCCGGTCGAGATGTCGCCGAAAACCAGCTGCTCGGCGGCGTAGCCGCCCATCATCATGGCGAGATCCGCCAGGAATTGGGAGCGCGTTTTGAGATGCTGGTCTTCGGTCGGCAGTTTCATCGTATACCCGCCGGCAAACCCGCGGCTCACGATAGAAATTTTTTGGACCGGATCGGCGTCTTTCATGGCTGCCGCGACGAGGGCGTGGCCGCCCTCGTGGAACGCGGTGATTTCCTTTTCTTTCTGGGAAATGACGCGACTGCGGCGCTCGGGGCCGAGGATGACCTTTTCCGCTGCCTCGAGGAACTCTTCCTGGCCGATTGATTTCTTATTCCGCCGTGCCGCGATGATGGCCGCTTCGTTCATCAGGTTGGCCAGGTCGGCGCCGGAAAAACCGGGCGTCCGGACGGCGACGCGGCGTAAATCGACGTTTTTGTCGAGCGTTTTTCCTTCGGCGTGGATTTTGAGAATCGCCTCGCGGTCGTTCATATCGGGAAGATCCAGGATGACCCGCCGGTCGAAGCGGCCGGGCCTAAGGAGGGCGGGATCCAGGATGTCGGGGCGGTTGGTGGCGGCGAGAACGATCACGCGAGTGTCCCGATCGAAGCCGTCCATTTCGACAAGGATTTGGTTCAAGGTCTGCTCCCGTTCATCGTTTCCGCCGCCGAGTCCGGCGCCGCGCTGGCGGCCGACCGCATCGATCTCGTCTATAAACAGGATGGAAGGGGCGGCGCGTTTTGCGGTGAGGAAGGCGTCGCGGGTGCGCGAGGCGCCGACGCCGACGAACATCTCGACGAATTCCGAGGCGGAAATATAGAAGAACGGAACATTGCTCTCGCCGGCGACGGCGCGCGCGAGTAATGTTTTGCCGGTCCCGGGCATGCCGGCCAGCAGGACGCCCCGCGGGATGCGAGCGCCGATGTCCAGAAACTTTTTAGGATTTTTTAAGAAATCGACTACTTCTATCAGTTCTTCTTTTGCCTCTTTGAGTCCTGCGACATCTTTAAAAAGAACGCGATCCTTAAAGGTGGACAGGCGGAGATTGGAACGGCCGAAACTGAATGCCTGATTGACGCCGGTCTTGGCCTGGCGGAACATGAGCCAGAAGAGGAATCCGATGAAAATCAGGGTGAGAATTGTTGGGATGAGCAGATTTGCCCAGAATTCCCAGCTAGAGGGACTGACAATCTGGAGGTCGACCGCCTGCAGCGCCTGGTCGGTCACGCCGAGGCTTTTCAGCGTTTCCGTGATGCCGGTCTCGGCTTCTTTCTGGGAGGTCACCGAAGAACCATCTTTCATCGTGATGTTGAGCTGGTTGCCGCTTACCTTTATGGATTGTACTGTGCTCGAATTGATGTCGCTTGCAAGCTCGTTCAGGCTGATGGTCTTGGGTGATTTTGCGGGCACTGTGAAGATCGAGAAGAGGAGCGCAACGATGACGAGGGTGATCGTGGCCCAGATGATATTTTTTGTGAAGCTGGTCATGGTAGTGATTTTTTAACGAAATAATGTGACGTTTTGGTGCATAATAAGAATTATACAACACAGCGCGCCAAAAAAGTGCGTTTCGGCGCGCTTTCGCCCGAAACCTTGTGCTTTTTGCTCGATGATATTATTCTTTTTTTGTTATGCGGTTACGCGCATGGCGTCCATGGTGTAATGGTAGCACTAGAATCTGTGGCATTCTCGGCGCCGGTCCGATTCCGGCTGGACGCCCCGCGAGAGTTCGAGTGGGGACGGGGGGATAGACAGGAAATAACGGGCAGATCTATACGGATAAATAAAAAAAGGAGGGCAGAGCGTCGTAACGCCATACCCTCCACAAGGAGAGAAGGGATCAGTAAGCCGTCATCGCTGTCGCGGCGTTTCCTTCGGGCGTACCGCCGACTGGCGATGAACACCTCGGATGTTGCGTGGCCACCAAGGTATTTGCGGCGCAACGCCGGACGTCGATGACGATCCGAATATTTCGCGGCGAAATCCGCCGAACGGCGATTTTTTTGGTCGTGGTGATGCCGCAGAGCGGATACCACGACGTCGTCGTCAGTCGGTTTCGGGCGATGCGTCTTCCGTTTTCGCCATCCAAAGAGGCGATCCGTTGTCCGGCGCTGCCCAGGACCGTTTTTATGACCGGCTCTCCGTTGAGGCGGCGCGAAGGCCCTTCGTACTCGTGCTCTTCGATGAAGAGCTGGCGGCGATGGGTGCCGCAAAGCAACGAAGGCAGCTCAACGATTTCGGTATAAACTCCCTGAAGCGGAGTATACACCGACAGCCATTCGCCGAGGATGGCGTAATGGTCGCCGTCGATCGTTACGGCGGGGGTAAGGTTGTTTCCGTGGAGCTGGTAAAATTCCCGCTCCGAAATCTTTCCGAGAATTTTCATTACGGCTCCTTTACTTTTTATATCATAACCCCAAATGTTAATATTGGCAAGGTTTTGCCTTGCCTCGTTCCTCCGGCGGGCGTACCATGGAGACATGCCCGAACCGAAAAATCCGTATGTGGAGAAACGGGAAGACGGGACGCTCGTGCCGACGGAGGAAGGCGAGCGGCTGCTCGCCAAAATCGTGACCGACGCCGCGGGACCGGTTTACGCTTTCACCGGCGAGGCGTCGCCCCTTTTCGCGGCTGCGGCGATGGCCCGCTTGTCGCGCCGCGGCAATGATCTTCGGCTGATCTTTCTCGATGAATTTGCCGCCGAAGGCGCCGAAGGCGCCGAAGGTTTGATTGATCGCGTGGTGACGGGGTACGGCGACGATTCGGTGCAGCAGCTGATCACGGTGGCGACGGTCGTTGAAGATGCGTCGAATTTGCTTACAAAAAAAATCGAGCGCAGCCGGCTGGCGTCATACCTCGAGCAATCGACGCGGTACATTTATTACGACAAGAAAGATGCAGCCGGGCGATACAAATATTACGAACCTTCGCAACTGCCGGCGGAGCTTGGGGTCGCATATCGCGAGGCGATGGATTATATCTTTGAGCGTTATTCTACGGTGGTGCGCGGCACAACGGAATTTGTTCAGAAAAAAAATCCGGCGCCTGTCTCGGGCGACAAAGCGGAATTAATCGCGTGGCGCGGCGCAACGCGGGCCCAGGCCTGTGACGCCGCGCGGCCCATGCTTCCGGCGGCGACGAAATCGACGGTAGGCATTGTGTGTTCCGCGCAGGCGATGGAGGGAATGGTGCGCCGGCTCCTTGCTGATCCGCTGGCCGAGTCGAATGAGACCGGCCGCCGTTTGCTCCGGGAGTCGCGGAAGGTGATCGGAGCGTTTCTGAAGCGGGCCGATTTGCCCGACCGCGGCCTCGCCTGGATACTCTATCTCAAAGAAACCAAACAGGCGTTGCGATCGCTCGCGGAACAATACTTGCCGGGCGATAGCGGCGATTTTTCAAAAACCGTACAGCTTCTCGATTATTGGCCAAAGGACGAACTCGATCTTATCCCCGGCATGCTGGTCGAGAATTCCGAGTATTCGGAGGCGGAAGTTCGCGCGGCGGTTGCGGGCTGGCCGGCGGAGCGAAAGGAAGAAACTCTGCGGGCGTACATGGGTCATCGCATGAACCGTCGGCATAAACCGGGCCGGGCGCTCGAGGAAGCCCATTACAAATGGGAGATTGTCGCCGATTACGGAACGTTCCGCGACCTGCAGCGTCACCGCATCGTTGACGCCTGGGATTGGCAGAACCTGACGCCGAAATACGGCTATGACGTTCCGGAGCTGATTACGGAGGCTGGGTTCGAGGCGGAATTTCGCGAAGGATTTGCGATGGCGGAGAGTTTGTGGAAGCGCCTCATGGACGCCGGTTTCCGCGAGGAATCCCAGTATGCGACGCTTTTCGGACATAAGCTGCGTTATCGATTTCTCATCAATGCGCGTGAGGCGTTCCATCTTCTCGAGCTGCGTACGTCTCCGCAGGGCCATCCGGGGTATCGGAAGATATGCCAGGATATGCATCGCCAGCTTTCGGCGGTCCATCCGCGTCTTGGCGCCGCGATGCAGTTTGTGAACCAGGGCGGCGATCCGCCGCTCACCCGGCTTGAAGCGGAGCGTGCCACGCAGCTGAAACTAAAATTACTCGAGGGACAAACGGATGCGTAAAACAACAGACACGAGAGGAGCCGGGACGCTTATTGTTATCGAAGGAACGGACGGATCGGGGAAGACCGAGCAATTCAAGCGGCTGGTGTCGCGGCTGTCGGAACGGGCCGAGGTGATGCCGATCGATTTTCCCCGCTATGATTTGCCGTCGTCGCATTTTGTGACAGAGTATTTGAATGGGGCATATGGAAGCAATGCGGACGTAGGACCAAAGAAGGCGTCGCTCTTTTATGCGCTCGACCGGTACGACGCGAGCGTGAAACAGCTTCGAAAGTGGTTGACCGAGGGGAAAACGGTGGCAGCGAACCGCTATGTAGGGTCGAATATGGGTCACCAGGGAGGCAAAATTGCGGACGATGAGGAGCGGCGAAAATTTTTCGAGTGGCTGTATGATCTTGAATATGGCATCCTCGGCATTCCAAAACCGGACTTAAACATCATTCTCCATATGCCGGCGCGCATGGCGCAGGAGCTGGTTTCCCGGAAGGCCAAACGTGATTATATCGCGGGGAAGACGTACGATATTCACGAGGCGGATTTGGCGCACCTTGCGAACGCCGAGAAGGTGTATTTACAGATGGCGGAATGGTTCCCTGACGATTTTACGATCGTCGAATGCGCCCCGGGCGGAAAACTGTTATCGATTGACGAAATACACGAAAAAGTCTGGGATAAGGCGCAGGCGGTTTTTGAAGCGTAAAGCGCCGCTAACCTTCAAACGTAATCCAGTCGTTGTTCTTTTTAAAATTCTTCCAGTATTGCGACGCCTGTGGTTTCATGGCGCCGAAATATTTGCTGCCCAAGCGTTTTTTGCCGTAGGGGTGTTCTGCGGACGAGGAGAGCGGCGTGAACGACATCTGGGCAATCGGCATTTTATAATAGAGTTTGATCGGTATCGGCGAAATATTACTGAGTTCGAGGGTCATCTTGAGTTTATTGCCGGGGTCGAGGTAGCCGGCGGTCGCGTGGATGATGAGGCCGATGCGGCCGAGCGATGATTTGCCCTCCAGGCGCCCGACCATGTGGTCGGCGACGCCTACGACTTCATAGGTCATGCCGAGAGCGAATTCGCCGGGATGGATGATAAACTGCTTCTTCGGTCCGATGCGGGTCGACTCCATCATCTTGTCGATCGGTTCTTTGGGGTCGATATAGACGTGTTCCGACGTCCGGAAGAAGAGGAAATCGGCTCCGAGATGCAGATCGACTGATGCGGGCTGGATGGCCTTCGGGAACAGGGGATCGATCGAGATATGCCCCTCCTTGAGGGCCTTTTTGATGTCCCGGTCGGAAAGAATCATGGGATGATTGTACACCTTTTCTGCTTTTCAAAAAAGCGGTATACAATGGAGGCATGAACGATTCCACAAACGACCCCTTGCTCGATTACCGGGCGCTCCGCGCGGAGGATCCGGACGTCTACGGCCTGATCGCGCGCGAGGCGGAACGTCAGAAAAATGGCCTTGAGCTTATCGCGAGCGAAAACTACGCTTCGCCCGCGGTCATGCAGGCGATGGCGTCGGTGCTTACGAATAAATACAGCGAAGGGTATCCCGGTAAGCGGTATTATGGCGGAAACGAGGTGATTGATGACGTCGAATCCCTCGCCGTCGCGCGGGCGCGCAAACTGTTCGGCGCGGAGCACGTGAATGTCCAGCCGCTTTCGGGATCGCCGGCGAATCTGGCGGTCTATATGGCGCTTCTCCAGCCAGGCGACAAGGTGCTCGGGTTTTCGCTTGACCAGGGCGGCCATCTTTCGCACGGGCACCCGCTCAATTTTTCCGGCAAGCTGTATACGATCATCCCGTATTTCGTGAACAAGGAGAGCGAGCTGATTGACATGGATGAGGTCGAGGCGATTGCCGTGCGCGAGAAACCGAAAATGATCCTGGCGGGGTTCTCCGCATATTCTCGTTCGCTCGACTGGCGCCGCTTCCGCGCGATCGCGGATAAAGTCGGCGCGTTTCTTTTCGCCGACATCGCGCATATCGCGGGACTGGTGGCCGGGAAGCAGCTTGAAAATCCGGTTCCTATCTGCGACGTTGTATCGACGACGACCCATAAAACGCTGCGCGGTCCTCGCGGGGCGATTATCATGTGCAAAGAAAAATTCGCATCCGCGATAGACAGGGCGGTTTTTCCCGGCGTCCAGGGCGGTCCGCACGATCACATTACCGCCGCGAAGGCGGTTGCGTTCGGCGAAGCGCTGCGTCCGGAATTCCGGACTTATGCGGCGCAGGTGATCCGGAACGCCGCGGCGCTCGCGGCCGCGCTTGGCGAGCGCGGCTACCGCGTCGTTTCGGGAGGCACAGAGAATCATCTGATGCTCGTCGACGTTTTTGGAAGCAAGCAGATTACCGGCAAGGAAGCGGAAAAGGCCCTTGAACAGGCCGGGATCTCCATAAATAAAAACATGATACCGTTCGATACCCGGAAGCCGCTCGATCCGTCGGGAATCCGGCTTGGAACGGCGGCGATCGCGACGCGCGGATGCCGCGAGACGGACATGGCGGCCGTCGCCGGATTCATTGACGAAGCGCTTATGGAACGGCTGGACGCCGCGCGGCTTGCGGCAATTAGGGAAAAGGTCGCGGCGTTCGCCGGTTCGTTTCCGGTGCCGGGTATCGGTTAACGCCGCGATGAAGGATGCCATGGTTATTGACGGCAGAGCCGTCGCCGCGGAGCTGACTGCGCGCCTCGCCTCCGCGCCGCATCCGGGACGGTTTCTGGCGGCCGTGCTTGCGGGCGACGATCGAAGTTCGGTCAGCTTCCTTAATCAGAAAGAAATAACCGCGCGCCGCATCGGCGTCGATTTTCGCCTTTACCGGTTTCCGGCGACGTCGACGAAGGACGAACTGCGGGAGGAGGTCGGGCGGATCGCGCGGCAGAAATCCTGCGGCGGCGTTATTGTCCAGCTACCCCTGCCGGAACCGCTCGATTGGCATTATGTGTTGAACGCGATTCCGCCGGAAAAAGACGTGGATGTTTTGGGCGCTCGGGCGCTTGGCGATTTTTACACCGGACGGGGCGCGGTGCTGCCGCCGGCAGTCGGCGCCGTTGAGGAGATCCTGCGCCGCGCGGGTCGGGAGGTTGTGTCATCGACCGTCGCAATCGTGGGCCTCGGCATTCTCGTCGGGCGTCCGGTGGCGAACTGGGCCATGCGTCGCGCGAAGCAGACGCTGCTGCTCCACCGGCCGAGCGATCTCGCGCTCCTTAAGCAGGCGGATATCGTGATCGCGGGCGCGGGCCATGCGGGACTCCTGCGGCCTGAGATGCTGAAAGATGGTGCGGGGGTTATCGACTTCGGCTACGACCAAGGCCGCGGCGATTTTGATCCAGGGACATCGGGAGCGTCAGCCGGAGCTTCCGGCCCTCTCGCGCCCGGCGGTTTCTATACACCGACGCCCGGCGGCACCGGTCCGGTGCTGGTCGCCAAGCTTTTTGAAAATTTTTACGCACTGCAGCCGCAGGAAGAGAAACGGATCCGCGGGTAATTGCCAGTCTGCGTATTAGGCCGATCCTTTTATGTTGAGTACGATTTGATAACGTGATAAGGTGATTTTATATGCGTGAACGATTAACTGCGGACGGAGCGGAAAAAATGCCCGGAGGAAAGGATGCCGGTCCCTATGAGCGTTTGGCGGTGCGTTCGCGGCTTGGAGGGCCGAACGGCGAGCGCGCCGAATTGAGTATCGCCGTTTCCTCGCAGGATGGCGAAATGCGCGGCATAAATTTCTGGGATCTGGACAAGACATTGCTGCTTGCCGAACCGATTCATGCCAAAGCTGTCGACCAGATTTTCCCCGCCTTCGCCGAGAGCCGGGAATCCCGTGACGAATTGCATAAGGTCTATTTCAACGGCTTTGCGCTTGGCAACTCGTTCCGCGAATGGGATCGCATGTGGCGTATCTACGGAGAGGGACAGAATCAATACAAGGATGTCCGGGTGTACGAAACCGAATTCATGGGGAATGATAACCCGAAGCAGAAATTGATCGATGAACCGGGGCACGGCGAAGGATATCATGAGCGGGCAAATGAAATTCTGCAGCGCTATGGCAGAATCGCTTACGACGTCATGCGGAAGGAGTACGAAAAAGACCCCGAAGAATTTCAGAAAGGATTTCTGAAGCCGGAGATGCTTCAGCTGCTTATCGAGAAAAGCCGCTTGGGGCAGGCAAGCGTTTACATGACGGCAAACCAAAAAGATTTCGCGCGCGGCCTCGTTGCGTTTTCGGGATTATATAAATATGGATTGGCTCTCGCGACCGACGAGACCATGGCGGGGGGAGGCAAGGAGGTTGCCATACGGAATTTAATTAAAGAGCTTGGCGATATGGGATTGCGGGTCAATAAGAAGCGTGCGGCCGCCATCGGGGATTCGATCAAGGGTGATGTCGGCAGCGGCGCCCGGGAAGAACTGGGGAGCGGTGTTTTGGTCGTGGAAGCGACGGATGATCCGAATGCGATAATGGCGCGCGCGAAAGGGAACAATCCCGACGGTGAACAGCTGCGGGCGATTTTCGAGCAGACGAATGTTGAGGCAATTCCCACGGAAGAGGTAGGGAAGAGCAAACACGGGGTGTACCGTTTCGGGAAGCGGAGCTCTCAGGCGGAGCAAGAGTAGAAACTAAGTCATTTTCAGAAAAATTTTGCCGCGATGCGCGGAGCGCAAAAATTTTTCTGAAAATGATTCAATCTCCACTCTTGTGCGCATAGATTTTTTATTCCGAACTGCCGAGAAAAATACACAACGAGCACCTTGCCCTTCAGCTTCATCACTCTTGCGATCTGTTCGGGAGAAAGATGCATCTTAAGGAGGCGTACGACGGAACGAAGGAGGGATCCCCGCAATACACGGATATTTTGCATCGCGTCCACGCGCATCATATGGTTTTGCCTGCGCACCTCGCGGACATCGTACCGACCTCTTCCTTCGTGGGCCTTCGCGTGGCGATTCACCGCGCTTGGATCCTTGTCAGGCGTACGGGCGATCTCTGCGCCCGCGTATCC
>JAJXYP010000036.1 GCA_021780545.1 bacterium | reverse complement strand
AAAGGTCCGGCTCAATTATCACTATCCCTCAACGGTGATTCCCATATTCTTCGCCGTGCCCATGATGATTTTTTCGGCAGCGGCGAGGTCGTTGGCGTTCAGATCGGGCATCTTGCGTTCGGCGATTTCCCGAATCTGGGCCCGGGTCACCTTGCCGACTTTCTGCGTCAGCGGATTCCCAGCTCCCTTTTCGACGCCGGCTGCTTTCTTAAGAAGCGCGGAAGCGGGCGGCGTCTTGAGGACGAACGTAAAGCTCCGATCCTCATAAATCGTTATTTCCGCCGGGACAACGTCGCCCCGCATGTCCTTCGTGGCATCGTTGAACTGCTTGCAGAAATCCTGAATGTTGATGCCCTGCGGGCCGAGAGCGGTTCCGACCGGCGGCGCCGGCGTTGCGGCTGCGGCTTGCAACTGTAATTTAAGAATGGTTTTAATTTTCTTTGCCATGGATGGAACGTAAGGATAGTACCCGAAATAAGGGAAAACCGCAAGGGACGGCGGATGCGGCAGGGCCGGAATCCGATTCCTAGAACGGAATGTCTTCCGGCTTGATCTCGGCTTCTTCGTCCAAGCTGATCACCGGAATCTCTTCATCGGCCGACGGCGTCGCCGGTGCCGCGCCTGCGGCTGACGCTCCGCCGGAGGCACCCGCCGGCGCGGACCCCGCGCCAAATCCTCCGCCGCCCGCACCCGCCGGACGCGGACCCAGCTGCATCCGTTCGGCCATCACCTCGGTCGTCCGGCGCTGCTGGCCGGTCTTATCGGTCCAGCTCCGCGTCCGCAAGCGGCCTTCGATAAGCACCATCGCCCCCTTCCGGAGGTACTGGCCGGCGATTTCCGCCTGGCGCCCCCAGAGAACGACGTTGTGAAACTCCGTTTCCTCCTGCCGCTGATTGTTTTTATCCGTCCAAACGCGGTTCGTCGCAACGCCAATCGTTACGACCGACTGGCCGCCGGGCGTCGAGCGAACCTGCGGGTCCGCCGTCACCCGCCCCACCAGCATTACTTTATTGAGGTCCATTGATTGAAGTGATTCTTATGGTTTGTTTCGACTCCTTCATCGTACCAAACCGGGATTAAAAAAATCTAATGGATGGCGGCGGGGCGTTTCGGACAGATTATTTGAGAATTTCTTCAATCTTCTTTTCGAGCGCCTCATTTGAAAGCGCCTTGGGAGCCGCTGGTTTTACTTCCGGAGCCGGATAACCCACGCGCGGGCGCCGGCGGGCCGGAGCCGAACCGTCGGTCACGATAGCGGGCATCGCCGCCACAGGAGAAGCTTTCATAATCATAAACCGCAGCACATCACCCCGGGCCTGAAGGTCCTGCTCCAGATTCTTCGCATCGGCCGGAGCCGCACGGAACATGCCGTAGGCAAAAACAGCTTCTTTTTGCTTTTTTATTTCGTACGCAAGCGTCAGCCGCTTCGGCCGCAATTCGACAGCCGTATCGACGTTATGCTGGCGGACCAGCGACGCAAGAGCAGCCAAATCCTCCTCGTTTTTCACGAGAACCGCCAGTTCGTACTCTTTTTTCTCTATTTCATCCATGGTGGCTATCGTACCACAACGGCTGAAAATTGCAACCAGCCAAGCCGGCCGCGATTTTTTCGCCGTATTATTCTCCCGCAGCCGCCGCCGGCGCAGAAACTGCTTCCGCGGCTTCCTCCTCCGATTCGTCGAGCATCTCTTCCGCCGCAACCCGCCGGTCGCCCGCCGGGATAAGGCGGCCGATGATAACATTTTCCTTGAGGCCGCGCAGTTTGTCGACTTTAGCTTCGATGGCCGCCTTCACGAGCACGCGGGATGTATCCTGGAAGGAAGCCGCTGAAAGGAATGACTCCGCTGAAAGCGCGATGCGGGTAATGCCGAGAAGAATCTCCTCCGCCTTCGCCAGCGTCCCGCCATCCTTTTTAATCTGCTTGTTTATCTCGAGGAACCGCGCTTTTTCCACCACCTCGCCCATCACGAAATCCGGCGCGTCGCCGCCTTCCGTGATCTTCACGCGCGAGAACATCTGCCGGACAATCATTTCGATATGTTTGTTGTTGATCGATGCGCCTTCCGACATGTAAATCTTCTGCACTTCGTTCACGATGTACCGCGCGACTTCCACGGACCCCTTATGTTCATAGAGTTCGTGAATGTCGATATTTCCTTCGGAGAGCCGGTCTCCTTCCTGGACGCGATCGCCGGACTTCACAAAAAGCATCGTCGCACGCGATACGGTCACCTCCTGCGGCTTCACCGTCTTCTTTTCGGGAACCAGCCGGATTGTTTTCTGCGATCCGTGCTCTTCTATCTTTTCCACGACACCCTCAAATGGCGCGATGATCGCGCGGCCCTTCGGCGAACGGGTTTCGAAAATTTCCTCGACACGCGGCAGACCGTGCGTGATGTCGGCCTGCGCGACGCCGCCGTGATGGAAGGTACGCATCGTGAGCTGCGTGCCCGGCTCGCCGATCGATTGCGCCGCAAGGACGCCGACCGCCGTTCCCGGACGGACCGGCTGATTGGTGCCGAGATCGTACCCGTAGCATTTCGAGCAGACGCCGTAGAGCGTCCGGCACGTGAGCGGCGACCGCACCTTCACGACATCGATCTTCGACTGTTCGATCGCTTCGGCGACCACTTTGTCGATCACCTCGCCCGCGTGGACGACGATTTTCCGGTCGATCCGGATATCCTCGACCGACGTGCGGGAGAACAGCTTTGACGCGAAACTCTGATTGAATTCTTTTCCGTCTTCGCGGCGGAGATCGACGCCGTCCTTCGAGCGGCAGTCCTCCTCGGAAACCGTGATGTCCTGGGCGACGTCAACCAGCCGGCGGGTAAGATACCCCGCCTGCGCGGTCTTGAGCGCCGTGTCGGTCGTTCCCTTCCGGGCGCCGTGGGTCGAAATGAAGTATTCGAGGACGGACAGGCCTTCTTTGAGCGATGATTTGACCGGCAGTTCGATCGTTTCGCCTTTCGGATTCTGCACGAGTCCCTTCATGCCCATCATCTGGATCGGCTGAGCCCACGAACCGCGGGATCCGGAATCGACGATCTGGTAGACGGAATTGGTCGGCGGCAGTATGCCCGAAACCACCTTAGCGATATCGGCCTTCGTCTTGTCCCAGATCGAGATGACCCGGGCGCGGCGTTCGGCCTGCGCCAGCAATCCTTCCGCGAACTGCTCGTGGACGAGTTCCACTTCGCGCTCCGAACGGGCGATGATGTCCCGCTTCTCGGACGGAATCACGAGATCCGCCATCGCCCACGTGATGCCGGAAACCGTCGCCATCTCGAAGCCGAGCAGCTTGACCCGGTCGATGACATCCCGCGTAACCTCGGCGCCGTGATCGTTGAACATGACACCCAGCATTTTATTCAGCTTCTTTTTCGTCATCGTATCGTTCACGAACCCGATTTTTCCGTCTAGCGCTTCGTTGAAGATAAGGCGGCCGACGGTCGTCTCGGCCCCGTCCGCGTAACCCGCGACCCGGATCGGCGTATGCAACTTGATGCCGTCAAAATGGTAGGCCAAAAGCGCCTCGTTCATGCCGGGGAATCCTTTTGCCGCCGCACCTTCCGGCAGTTTGTCCTGGCGAGTCAGATAATAGCAGCCCAGCACGACATCGTTGATTGGAGCCGTGATAAGATCGCCGGTCGCCGGCTTCAGGAGATTTTTTCCGGATGCCATGATCTCGGCCGCTTCCTTCTGCGCGTAGTCGGAAAGCGGCAGGTGGATGGCCATCTGGTCGCCGTCAAAGTCCGCGTTAAAAGCCGGACAGACGAGCGGCGGGATCTTCACCGCGAGCCCTTCGATGAGTATCGGCTTGAAGGCCTGCACCGAAAGCCGGTGGAGCGTCGGAGCGCGGTTCAGGAGCACCCGCTTGTTCTGGATCACCTCTTCGAGTATTGCGAGAACTTCTGGCGTGTGCTCTTCCATAAACCGTCCCGCGGAACGGATATTATGCGAAAGGCCGCGACGGATGATTTCCGAAATGACGAACGGCCGGAAGAGTTCGAGTGCCATCCGCTTCGGAATGCCGCACTCGTCGAGTTTCAGCTTGGGACCGACGACGATCACCGACCGGCCGGAATAATCAACGCGCTTGCCAAGCAAGTTCTGCCGGAAACGCCCCTGCTTGCCCTTCAGCATGTCGGCGAGCGAACGGAGCGGGCGACGCTGAGCGGACATCTGCTGGGTGCCGAACCGGGCGGAATTGTCGATTAGGGCGTCCACCGCTTCCTGGAGCATGCGCTTCTCGTTGCGGACAATGACGTCCGGCGCCTTGAGCTCGAGAAGTTTCTTCAGCCGGTTGTTCCGGTTGATGACGCGACGGTAAAGATCGTTCAAGTCGGATGTCGCATAGCGGCCGCCGTCAAGCGCGACCATCGGCCGCAAATCGGGCGGCAAAACCGGCAAGATATTCATAATCATCCATTCGGGCCGCGTTCCGTTGCGAACCATGGCCTTAAACATCTTCAGTCGGCGCAACAGTTTGCTCTGAGACAGCGGATCGCGGGCATCCTGCAGTTCGGCCTCCACTTTCTGCGTCTCCTTGCGAAGATCCATCTTCAAAAGAATCTCGTGGACCGCCTCGGCGCCGCTCCCGGCTTTGAAGATATTGCCGAACTTCCGCGACAGGGCGAAGTATTCATTCTCGCTCAAAATCTGGCCTATGCGAAGGTCCTCGAGGTATTCCTTTGTCGTATCCGCGGCCTCAAGGATTTCCCCTTTCACCGCCTTATCCTTATTGCCGACGGTCTTCAGTTTGCCGCGCAGCTCCCGCTCAAGATCCTCGAGCGCCGCCTTACGGTTTTCCTCTTTGATGTCGGTGATGATGTACGCTGAATAGTAAATCACGCGCTCCAGCTTCTGCGTCGGCGCATCGAGCGCGAGCGACAACCGCGACGGAATGCTCTTCAGGAACCAGATGTGCGACACCGGCGCGGCGAGCGTTATATGGCCGATCCGCTCGCGGCGAACCGACGCCTTGGTAACTTCGACGCCGCATTTGTCGCAGACGACACCCTTGTACCGGATACGGCGGTATTTGCCGCAGTAGCATTCGTAATCTTTTGTCGGGCCGAAAATACGCTCGGAAAAGAGACCGTCCTTTTCCGGCCGCTGGGTGCGATAGTTAATGGTTTCCGGCTTCGTCACCTCGCCATGCGACCACCGCAGAATATCCTCCGGCGACGCGACACTGATCTTGAGCGCGGAAAAATTATCTTTGCGATCCGTGTCGGTTTCGTAGAGCGGCTGGATGTTAAACGCAAGCGACTTGAGCTCGTTCACCAGCACGTTGAAAGACGCCGGCACATTCGGCTCTTTGATTGGTTCGCCGCGGATAATGGACTCGTATGCGGCGGCGCGGCCCATCACGTCGTCCGACTTGATGGTGAGCATTTCCTGCAACGTGTGCCGCGCTCCATATCCTTCGAGAGCCCACACCTCCATTTCCCCGAATCGCTGGCCGCCGAACTGGGCCTTGCCGCCCAAGGGCTGCTGCGTAATGAGCGAGTAAGGACCGATTGAACGCATGTGCGCTTTGTCTTCGACCAGGTGGTTGAGTTTCAGCATGTAAATCTGGCCGACCATCACGCGGTTGTCGAACGCCTGACCGCTGCGGCCGTCGTAGAGCACCGTCTTGCCGTCCTCCGGCAAACCGGCCTTCTTGAGTTCTTCGCGGATATCGGCTTCCGTAGCGGAATCGAGGCCCGGCGTAATGGCGCGATAACCGAGTTTCGAAGCCGCCCAGCCAAGATGAGTTTCGAGGATTTGCCCGAGGTTCATACGGGAAATGACACCGAGCGGATTGAGTATGATATCCACCGGCGTTCCATCCGGCAGGTACGGCATGTCTTCGACGGCGCGGACTTGGGAAATGACGCCCTTGTTGCCGTGGCGGCCGGCCAATTTGTCGCCGGCCTGCACTTTGCGAAGCTCCGCAATTTCCACCTGAATGCGGCGGATGACGCCCGGCTCCAGCTTGTCACCCCGCTCGCGATCAAACACTTTCACATTCACCACGCGGCCGATTTTGCCGTGCGGCACCGTAAGCGACGTGTCTTTGACATCGCGAGCTTTCTCGCCGAATATGGCCCGCAAAAGCCGCTCTTCCGACGTCAGTTCCGATTCGCCTTTGGGGGAAATTTTTCCGACCAAAATATCGCCGGCTTTGACTTCGGCGCCGATGCGGATAATACCCTCTTCGTCCAGATTCTTCAGTTTATCCTCCGAAACGTTTGGGATGTCGTATGTCGTAACTTCAGGTCCGAGCTTCGTATCGCGGACATCAATCGGATATTCCTCGATATGGATCGAGGTAAACCGATCTTCCTGCACGACCCGCTCCGAAAGAATGATGGCATCTTCGAAATTGGCACCCTCCCAGGAAACGAATGAAACCAGCAAATTCTGGCCGAGCGCCAGGACGCCGTTTTCAATCGACGGACCGTCGACCAGAATCTGACCCTTCTTCACCGCTTCTCCGGCAACAACGAGCGGCCGCTGGGAGATGCAAGTGAACTGGTTGGACCTCTTGAATTTTTCGAGTTGATAGGTTTTGATCCCGTTCTTGTTCGAACCGCTCTTCTGATGATACTGCACCTTGACGTGGCTGCCGTCGGATTCGAGCACGACGCCATTATCCTCCGCGGCGATCACATATCCCGAATCGAGCGCCACTTTTTCTTCCTGTCCGGTCGAAACGTACGGCGCGTCCGGATTGACGGAAACGACGGCCTGCCGCTGCATGTTCGAACCCATGAGGGCGCGGTTCGCATCGTCGTGCTGGAGGAACGGGATGAGCGACGTCGCAACCGAAATGAATTCGTTCGGAGCGACATCCATCAGCTCGACTTCCTCCGGCGTTACCGTGCCTGGCTCGCCCTTAATGCGCGCCTCAAGCACCGGCTCCAGGAACCGCCCCGAAGCGTCCCGCGGACTGCCGGCGTGCGTAATTTTATATTTTTCCTCTTCCGAGGCATCGAGCCAAACCACTTCGTCCGTCACGCGGCCGTCTTTCACTTTAACGTACGGCGCTTCGAGAAATCCGAAATCGTTGACCCGCGTATAGCTTGCCAGATAGTTGATGAGACCGATGTTCGATCCCTCCGGCGTCTGAATCGGACAGATGCGGCCGTAGTGGGAGCGATGCACGTCGCGCACCTCGAACGATGCCCGCTCGCGGGTGAGACCGCCGGGACCGAGGGCTGAAATGCGGCGCTTATGCTCGAGCTCCGCCAGCGGATTCACCTGATCCATAAACTGCGAAAGCTGCGATGATGCGAAAAACTCTTTGATAACCGCGGCGATCGGACGGAAATTCACGAGCTGGCCGGGCGTCAGGCTATCTTTGTTCTCGGTCGACATCTTGTCCTGGATGATGCGGCGCAGACGCGCAAGGCCGATCCGCAGCCGCCCCTGGAGCAGTTCGCCGACTGCCTTCAGGCGCCGATTGCCGAGATGGTCGATGTCATCGGGTTCGGCATCCGAAGCATTGTTTAAAACAATAACCTGGCGGACGATGGCGATCAAATCCTCGGCATCGAGCAATTTCGAATCCTTTTTCCGGTCGAGGTCGAGGCGCTGGTTCATCTTATACCGGCCGACCTCCGAAAGATCGTAACGGTCCGGGCGGTGGAACATGCCGTCGATGAGGTTCTTGGCGGTTTCCGCGCTTGCGGGATCACCCGGCCGCAGCCGCCGATAGATTTCGATGTACGACTCCGCCGCATCCTTGGCGGCGTCCTTCTTTAAGGTCGCGTCGAGGTAGCTAACCGGGCCGTTGTCGACGTCCTTGAACGCCTCGGCGATCTTTTCGTTGTCGAGTCCAAAAATACGGAGCATGTCGGTCACCGCAACTTTGCGGCGTCGGTCAATCTTGACGCCAATGTCTCCGTTCGCATCCGTTTCGAACTCAAGCCACGCGCCGCGGTTTGGAATAATCTTGGCGCCAAAGAGCTGGCGGCCACGGTGGGAGTTTGCGGTGAAATAAACGCCCGCCGAACGAACCAGCTGCGAAACGACGACGCGCTCGACGCCGTTCACGATGAACGTGCCCCGGCTCGTCATAATCGGAAAATCGCCGAAGTACACCTCCTGTTCCTGCTCATGGCCCGTCACCTTGTTCACCAGGCGCAACGTGCAGCGCAACGGCGCTTCGTACGTCGCTTCCTTATAACGCGCCGTCGCCTCATCATGCTTCGGCTCATCGAAGCGATACCCGATGAAATGCAACTCGAATTCCTTGCCGGTATGGTCTTTGATCGGGGAAATTTCGCCGAAGATCTCGCGCAGACCCTTATCCAGGAACCATTGGTACGATTTGAGCTGCGCCTCGTTCAGATTAAAAGGAGCGATAAGGGGTTTTGATTTTGAAAAGTCCTTAACCGACGAGAATTTTGGCATGCGGTTGATTAATTTTTTATAAAATTTATTTTGATTCAATTTTCGCAGCAAGTGCCGTATTTTATGGCACGAGTGGACCTTTGCGATCGCTCGTTTTCGGTCTTCCCCTTCCCATTATCTCCAAAACATTACACAATATTATACAAAATGCAAAAACGGACTCCCCTACGCCAAGGGACCGTTTTAACTTTCCTTAATGTTAATTATATTCAAGCCTGAAACCGTGTCAAGCCCCCCCGCTTATCGCCGCAACTCCAGCGCTAAATAAAGAGGTTTAATCGGGCGCCCCATTACATACGCTTGAAAGAAAAGGCTTTTGGCGATAAATTTAAACTATGGCCGAACAACTCCCGTTTATTTTCGAAGAGCCGCAGGAGGAATCACAAAAGGAACCTATTGAAAAACTCCGACGGAAACCACCGGAGGAGTCCGCCAAAAAATCAGCGGAGGGGTCTATTCAGGAACCAACCAAAGAGCCGCCGCAACAATCCGAAAAACCGACCGAGCAAGCTCACGAATATAATTTCGCACCGAGAGATGAATGTCCGAATTGCGGGCGTCTTTATGAAAGCGAGATTTCATGCCCTGCTTGTAGGCGCTTTAAAAAGAACCCCCGTTGACGGAAAAACCGACGGATAACCAAAGACAAAAATATCGGCGATAAGCAACCGCTTGGTTCAAATTTTTTACCGCAAATATTTTGTTTCGTTCGCGGTTTGCTGAGCCAGCGAAACGGCATAGATCGTCTGCTGGGTTTTGGGATCGCTCAGATAATACCAGTACGGCGAAGCGGCCGGATGAAGCGCCGCCTCGATGGCCGAAAGCCCGGGGTTTCCGATCGGACCGGGCGGGAGGCCCTTCCGCAAATACGTGTTATACGACGAAGACGCCGCAAAATCAGCTGGCTTCAACGGATAACATCCTTCGGTTGACGTCGGCGCCGCCTGCTGTTTGGCATAGCAGATGGTCGCATCGATATCGAGGGGCATACCTGCCTTGAGCCGCTTTTCAATAATCCCCGCGACCATTTCCTGATCTGTCGAACTGGCAACTTCTTTTTGAAGCATCGAAGCGACAATCAAATCCTGTTCTGCCGGCGCGATGGCGCCGGATGACGATGCAGTTGACGATTCATACACCACCGGATCGATGAGGAGCGGCGCGGCTTTCGCTGCGAAATTCCCGGTCATCTTATCAACCACCGCCGCAACGGAAGAACTGGCGTAAAAATAATACGTATCCGGGAATAACGTTCCCTCAAGCGCCGGATTGGCCGCGGCAGCCGCGATGAGCTGCCCCCTGCCAATCACCGATGCGGCGCTCAAAATACGGTCTATTTCGTATACGGTTGATCCCTCGGGGATCGTCACCAAAATCACGGGTCGCGGCGGAGCGTCGCGGCGATGCCGGATAATAAAAAATCCGGCCGCAAGCAAGACGGCCAGCACAAACACCGGGAAAACCGCGTTTCGCTTCACGGTTCCAGTGTAACCGATTGCGAATATGGCGGCAACGGAAATCGGGACTGCGCGGGAAATCGTTCACCCGCGGCGAAAAATCCTTTACGATCGCGTCCGGATTGAATTCACGATCGCGATTAAAAACATATCCACCAGCATGCTCGATCCTCCGTAGCTGACAAACGGAAATGTCACGCCGACGACCGGCGTAAGGCCGGTGGATGATCCTCCATTTAAAAAAAATTGCACGCCGAGCATCATCACCGCGCCAAGACAGATGAATTTTTCAAAATTTTCATCGGCAAGCGCGCCGATCGCGAGAATCCGGTAGATCAAAAACAGGAATGCCGCAATCACCACAAGGCCTCCGAGCACGCCCCATTCCTCGATGATGGCGGCGAAAATGAAATCCTCGGTCGGTTCGGAAAGGAAGCCGAGCTGGGCCTGCGTTCCCTGTCCGTAGCCTTTGCCAAGCCAGCCCGCGGAACCGACCGCGATGCGGGCCTGGGCCGAACTGTAGTTAATGCTCAGCGAATGTTCCTGAGGGTAGAGAAATCCGATGATGCGCGCCCGCTGATAATCCTTCATGACATAGATCCAGATAAAACCGGCGGCGACGGCGAATGCCACAGCGGCGACGGCGAGACGGCGGAACGGCAGACCAAGCAGGACGAGAAATCCAAACCAGATGCTGAAAAAGATGACCGCCGAACCGAGATCGGGCAATCGCACGGCGATCGCCGCCGGAACAAAGAAAAACAAAAACGACGTCAGAATCGTCCGCCAGCGCGCAACCGCGAGATGCCGCCGGCTGAAATAATTCGCGTAGAGGAAAATGAGCGCGACTTTCATAAACTCGACCGGCTGGAGGGTGATCGGCCCAAGCACGATCCAGCTATGCGTGTTGCGGATGGTTGGGCCCTTTAGATAGGCAAAAAGCATCAGGACGAGCGAAAGACCGTAAAACCCCCAAATCATCCAACGGTGATTAAAAACCGAGCGCCAGTCAAAAACCGTAAATGCGGCGACGGCGAGTATGCCGAGCGCAACCCAAATCAGCTGGAGATGGAACGCGTGCGGCGACACGGCGGAGAGCGTCGTAAGCCCCGCGACAATCAGAATGCCGAGCGGCAGGAAAAGAGAAAGCATAGCCAGATGCCCATTCTACTCCCGCACGGCATAGGCGTCCACCTCCGTCGCCGCCGGATTAACGCCGGCGAGCGCGGGATAGGAAGCCGAAAAGTTTTCCGTTTGGCCGGGCGCGATCGAACCAAGCTCCGTCTGCGATACGGCAACCGGCACGCCGGAGGCATCCTTGAAGATTGCCACAATCAGCACGTTCGAGAAAGACGCCGTGTCGCCGTCGAATATCTGACCGGTTGCCGCAACCGACGACGAGCCGATTGTCGTTGAAATATTCTGCGTCGTAAACGTCGGCGGCGGGCCGAAAGTCGACGTCGCCGTCCATTGCGTGGTCGAAGTAGGCACTGATAAATCAAAAGCGAGCGTGCCGGAGGGAACCTCCTGATTGACCAAAACTATGTATTTAACCTCACTCCCGTACAGGAACGACTGACCCGGAAACGCCGCGAGGAGAGTCCCTGACGCTCCGTATGCATCGAACGCATAATCGAATCCCGGCGAAGCGACATTCTGATTCTGATTCGCAATCTTGGCAAGCAGGGTTTCATACCCAGGTTCGCCCGGCACCGGGAAGTTTGCCACGCCGAGCACGGCGACCGGCGCGGGTTCGGGCGGGGCGGGAGGAGGAGGCGCGGAACGGAAAAGCAGCCACGCGAGACCCAAAAAAGCGCCCCATAGGATGACGTAGAATGCTCCGTAAATGAGACGCTTGGCAAGTCGTATCGGCATATTGTTTATTATATCACCCGAAACTGGACAACCGATCAAGACGGCCGGCGGCAAGAGAATAAAAACGGCACTTTCATGTCGGCACATCCTACTTTCCCCGCGAAAAACGCGAGTATCATCGGATTGGGGCGCTTTCACTTCTCAGTTCGGAATGGGATGAGGTGGGGCACGCCCGAATAAAGCACCGACATGAAAAAGCCGTTCTGCGCGAGCTGTTGATTTATCCTTCGCGGGGCATCGCGCAGGGGCCGAAGGGCCCCGAACGAGAGGCGGCCGGCCAGCAGGCCGGAACGCCGTCCCCTCAAAGGATAAATCAACAGCATCGTTCAGAATGAAACTTCGCGTTTGTGACGCGAAGTAAGTCAGCATTGGGATGGTTGGCGGGTCATTAGTATCTCTCGGCTGAACCCCTTGCGAGGCTTATACCTGAGACCTATTCGCCGCCTCAGCGCCTGATCATCGCCTCACTTCAGGATTGCTCCCGAAAATCAGTTCCAATCAAGCACAAAGACAAACTTTTACGTGGTAGTCTTCCACGAGACCTGTGCCGAACGAACTAATGCCGCAAGGCCCCTATCCTTGTGTCATTAGTTCGTTCGGCACTACACCTAATCTTGGGGTGGGCTTCGCGCTTAGATGCTTTCAGCGCTTATCCCTTCCATACATAGCTACTCGGCAAGATC
>JAJXYP010000048.1 GCA_021780545.1 bacterium | reverse complement strand
AGAACCGAAAAATTTCTCCGTGTTCTCGCCGGGCCGAATACCGGGCACGAAACCGCCACCCCGCTGGAGGTTCTTCGCAATCTCCTCGGGATTGAACGTAATGGCGGTGTAGAAATACGTGAAGAGGAACACCAGCAGGAAATAGACAATGCCGTAGGCCAGCTGGTTATTGATGAAAGCGGTCGCCCAGCCGTTTACCGCGAGGCCCCAGGCGGGCGAGAAAATCGCAACGATCTGCGCCGCGAACTGCGGGAAGAGCAGCACGGAAATCGCGAAAATAAGGGGGATCATGCCGGCTTGGTTCACCTTGAGCGGCAGGTAGCTCGATGCGCCGCCGTACATCTTGTTTCCGCGGACGCGGCGGGCGTAGGCGACCGGGATCTTCCGCTCGCCTTCGTTCAGGTATACGATGCCCGCGATAAGCACGACGCCCACCACGACGAAACCGAGATACGAACCGAGGAGCTGCGGCGTATAAGACGCGAAGGCAAGCCCGATGCTCGACGGCAGCCGAGAAATGATGCCGGCAAGAATGATGAGGGAAACGCCGTTGCCGATCTTCTGCTCCGTGATCAATTCGCCGAACCAGAGCGCAATCATCGATCCGGCGGCAATCACGATAACGTTCCGAAAGAAGCTGAATGCGTCAGGCCGGTTGATGACGCCCTGCGAAATAAGCAGCGTGAGAAAACCGTAAGCCTGGACCAGCGCGAAAGGCACCGTGAGAATGCGCGAATACTGGTTGAATTTGGCCTGGCCCCGGCTGCCCTCCTCGTAATACATCTCCTTCATGCGCGGGAAAATGATGGTGAGGAGCTGCATAACAATCGTCGCCGTAATATACGGACCGACGCCAAGCATCACAACGGAAAGCGTCGAAAGGCCGCCTCCCGAAAAGAAATTCAAAAAACCCAGGAGCTGGTTGGAATTAAAATAGTTCGCGAGCTTTGCCGCATCGACGCCCGGAATGGGAATCGCCGCGAGCGCCCGGTACGCCACCAGGAGTCCCGCAACGATGAGCACCTTCGTGCGGAGTTCCGCGACTTTGAAAATCTGGAAAAGCCGGTTCATGCCGCAATCGTTCCGCCCGCCTTCTCGATTTTGGCGCGGGCGCCCGCGGAAACTTCAATGCCTTTCACGGAGACGGCGGCGGCGATATCGCCATTGCCAAGGATTTTAACCGTTCCCTTGAAATTCTTGCCGATGAACCCGGCGGTTTTGAGGAATTCGTGCGTCAGCTCGACCGGAACGCTCCCCTTGGCAAGCGACTTGAGCGACGCCGCAAGATCTCCAAGATTGATCACCCGGGACGGATCCGTCTTCGGCTTATTGCGGAAGCCGCGCCGTTTCGGCAGGTGAAGTATCAGATCGCGTTCCGCCGGACGGATGCGATGCCCGGCGCGCGAACGCTGGCCCTTTGTTCCGCGGCCGCCCGTCGTGCCGCGCTTGCCCCCGCGGCCGATGCGTTGAGATTTCTTATGGTTCTTGGGGAGTTTATGGAGATTCATGATGGTGTGAACGTTATGCTTTGAGGTTTTTCAGCGCCGCGACGGTGGCCATCGCGTTCGTCAGCTTGTTCGGTGTGCGGCCGAGGATCTTCGCCGTACCATCTTTCACGCCCGCGAACGCGAGCACGACGCGGACCGAGCCGCCGGCCCGAAGACCGTGACCGGCGCTCGCCGGCTTGAGGAGCACTTTCGCCGCGCTGTACTTCGCAATGACTTCGTGCGAAATCGTCCGCTGATCCTTCAGATTGATCGTAATGATATTTTTCTTCGCGTCAGCCTTCGCTTTTCCAATTGCCTGTTGAACATCGACTCCTTTTGCGATCCCGATGCCGACTCGGCCGCGCTCGTCGCCGAGAACGATGGTGCAGCGGAAACGGAATCGCTTGCCGCCGGCGACCACGCGCGTCACGCGGCGCATGTCGAGCACTTTTTCCTTGAATTCCTCTTTGACAACCGGCCGCGCGGACGCCGGCCGGTGTCCCGGCCGACGCGGCGATCGTGGCATGGTGGATGGCATAGGCATGATGGTAATTATATCTTTAATCCTCCTTTTTGGGCACCTTCCGCAAAACGCTTCACCCGGCCATGGAACCGGTACGAGCGCCGGTCGAAGACCGCGCGCGCAATGCCCTTTTCCGCGGCGCGCTTCGCCATCTGCTCTCCGAGCGTGAATGCCTGGTCGCTTTTGGTCGCCTTCGTATCCGTTTTGACGGCGGTTTTCACGCCTCCGGATTTCCTCGCGGCCGCATTCGAGACCGCGACCAACGTGCGGCCTTTCGCGTCATCGATAAGCTGCGCATAGAGATACCGATTAGTACGATTAACAACGAGTCGCGGCCGATCGGCGGTACCCGAAATCACGGCGCGGACGCGGCCGATCCGCTGGGCCTTGCTGCGATTGAGTCTTTTGCGCTGGTTCATGGTAATGATGAGAGATAAAACAACGCTACGATGCGGTGCCCGCTTTCTTGCCGACCTTGCGACGGATGATCTCGCCGCGGTAATGAATGCCCTTGCCCTTATACGGTTCGGGTTTTTTGAACGCCCGAATTTCCGCCGCCACGCGCCCTACAAGTTCCTTGTCGATGCCCGAAACCGTGATCGTGCTCTTTTCAACCGCGACCGTCGCGCCCGGCGCGATCGGCATGCGGATCGGAAGCGCATACCCCAAGTAAAGCACCAAATCTTTCCCTTCGATGGCGGCGCGGAATCCGACGCCCTCAATTTCCAAAACTTTGGAAAAGCCCGCGCTCACGCCTTCGGTCGCGTTCCGGAGCAGAGACCAAGCCGTGCCCGCCGGCGCCGTGGAGGCCGAACCGGCTGATGGCGCGACGGTTATCATCTCGCCGTTCACGGAAACGTCGGCTCCAACCGGCAGTTTCACGGAGAGCTCTCCTTTCGCGCCCTTGACCGACGCCGAACCGGCACCCACGGATACCGTGACGCCCGGGGGTAATGGAATTGATTTCTTGATGAGACGCGACATGGTGATTGGTTCGGATAAAAATTACCAGATTTCAAAAAGATATTCGCCGCCGATTTTCTGCTTGCGCGCTTCGCGGTCGGTCATGATTCCCTTCGGGGTCGAAAGGACGCCGACGCCGAACCCCTGCTTCACCGGCCGCAGACTCCGAAAATCGACGTAGAAGTGCCGGCTTGGCTTGCTCACGATCCGAAAATCGTTCACCGTGCCAGGCTTGGCGAGCTTCACGGCAAGCACCGGCCGCTTGCCCGACGATTCCTTTTCAACGCTTTTGATGTAGCCGGCAACCGCGAGCGACTGAAGCACGGCGTAGTCCATTTTTGAAAACGGAAATGTCATCCGATCTTTGCGGGCGCCGAGGGCGTTTTTTATTTCTGGAAGTAATCGGTAGTACATGATGAAAATTCGGATTACCAGGATGCTTTTTTTACACCCGGAATTTCCTGGTTAGTCGCCATTTCGCGGAAGCAGATGCGGCAAAGGCCGAAATCGCGGATATAGCCATGCTTACGGCCGCAGCGGAAACAGCGCCGGACAATGCGGGTGCTGAACTTCGGCTTCTTCTTGGATCGCGCGATGACGGATTCTTTTGCCATAATGCTGTGGTACGGTTATCTTTTTGCCTCTTTTGTTTTCTTTAGCGGAACGCCCAGCTTGCGTAACGTCTCAAGGGCGGCTTCCCGTCCCCTCCCGCGCGGTACGGCGCTCACGCCAATCGAGAATGCGACCGGCGACTGCTCCGGCGAAATTTCCGGAAAAACAAACTGTTCGCGAATGCCGAGGTTGAGCGTGCCGCCCTGATCGACATTCGACAACTCGAGGCCATTGAAGTCGCGGACACGAGGCAACACTATTGTAATCAATCGCTCAAAAAAATCAACCATTTTCTCTTTCCGCAGCGTCACGCGAAGACCCACGATAGCTCCTTCGCGGATCTTAAAACCGGCGATCGACTGCTTGGCGCGCCGGATTTGCGGCGCCTGCCCGGTCATCGCAGCAAGATCGCGCTTCACCTGCTCGAGTACCTTATCTTCGAAATTCGGCGTCTGCGAAAGCCGGCCGACGCCCGCGTCGACGACAACTTTTTCAAGCAGATTACGGATTTCCTTCCGTTCCGCGCGCTGATGTAATTTTGCTTTTTCCATGGATCGTAATGGTTGCCCGGTTAAATGGCGGCCTTGCATTTTTTGCAATATCGAACCTTTTTCGCGCCATCCATACGGCTGCCGACGCGGGTCGGCTCTTTGCAGCTCGTACAGACCAGCATCACCTTCGCCGCCGGCATTGGCCGCGGCACCAGCACCGTTTGGCCCTTCTCGCCTTCACGGCGGGGCCGCGAGCGTTTCTTGAACAGATTCAGGCCATCCACGACAATCCGCTCCTCCGTCGGAATGGCGCGCAAAATCGTCCCGATCTTGCCGCGATCTTTGCCCGAAAGAATTTTCACCGTGTCGCCTTTGCGTAATTTCATAATAGTGCTTTTAGACGATTTCCTCCGCCATCGTCATCAGTTTCTCGAAACCTTTTTCCTTGAGCTCGCGGGGAAGCGGCCCGAAAATGCGCGTCGCGACCGGTTCCTTTTTGGCGTCAATCAGCACGACGGCGTTCTCGTCGAACCGGACATAGGAACCATCCCTGCGACGGACGGCGTTCTTGGTCCGCACAACGAGCACTTTAACCACATCTTTCTTCTTGACGTTCTTGCGGGGTTCGGCGGACTGCACCGATGCCACAACCACGTCGCCGACGCCTGCGTAGCGATGCCGTGTCCCGCCGAGGATGCGAAAACAGCGGACGAATTTCGCGCCCGAATTATCCGCCACTTTTAAAATGGATCGTTCTTGAATCATAGCTCGTTATGTCCGGCTGGTTCCGGGTTTCGCGACTTTTCCCGTGATACGCCAGCGCTTTTCGCGCGACAGCGGGCGGGTTTCCTCGATGATCACGGTGTCTCCCGTCTTGTATTCGTTGGTCTCGTCGTGAACTTTGAATTTCGACGTCGTCCGATAATACTTCAGGTATTTCGGGTGCTTTTTCAGACGCGAAACCGAGACCACCCGGGTCTTGTTCATTTTGTCGGATACTACGACGCCGACGATTTTTCTGATTTTCGTTTCTTTGTTAGCCATGGTCGTTACGAAGTTTTGCGCTCGCGGAGAAACGTATGCATCCGCGCAATCCGCTTTCTAAGTTCCCGAACCTTCGATATATCTTTCACTTTTCCGGCCGCCAAGTCAAATCGCATCGTCCGGAGTTCAGTGCTGCCATCCTGAATCAGGCGCTCGAGCTCGGCGTCCGGCTTGTTTTTCAATTCCTGGATATCTTTCTTTTTCATATTACTTGGTTATCACGCGACTCTTCATCGGCAGTTTATAAGCGGCCCGGCGCAACGCCTCTTTCGCGGTTTCGGCATCGACGCCGTCAATTTCAAAAAGAATGCGGCCGGGACGAACCGGGAACACGTAATGGTCGACGCTGCCCTTGCCTCCGCCGAGTGTTTTCTCCGGAGCCTGAAGCGTGATCGGTTTGTCGGGGAAAATACGGATCCAGAGCCGGCCGCGGCGCTTGAGGAAATTCGTGATCGTTTTGCGGGCGGCCTCGATCTGGCGCGACGTCATCCACGCGGCGCCGTCAGCCTTCAAGCCAAACGAACCGTAATTCAGTTTCAGGCCCCGCGTCTCAACCAGGCGCCCCTTCGAGCGTCCTTTCTGCCATTTGCGATGTTTTACTTTTTTCGGTATCAGCATGGCGATTGGCTAGCGGCGCTTCGATTCGGCCTGACCTTTTTCCTTGATATCTTTCGTAAAAATCTCTCCTTTGTAAACCCAGACGCGGATGCCAATCGTGCCGTAAGTCGTCTTTGCGGTTGCGCGCCCGTAATCGATGTCTGCGCGAAGCGTCTGAAGCGGCAGCGCGCCCTTCGAAAGGAATTCTCGGCGGGCGATTTCGTTTCCGTCAAGCCGCCCTCCCATCGCGATCTTCGCGCCCTTTACGTCGCGGTTCTGCATCATCTGTTCCAGATATTTCTTCATCGTCCGGCGGAATGGCATGCGGCGTTCCAAGTCCCATGCCGCCTGCTGGGCGACGTATACCGCGGAAACCTCTGAGCGCTTCAGCTCTTCCACATTCACCGAAAGCGGAATCGCCTGCTTCGTCTTCCGAACCTTGCGAAGCGCATCGGCAATCGCTTTGTTGAGTTCGTCCATCCCCTTGCCGCCGCGACCGATGATGAGGCCCGGCCGGGCCGCTTTTATAAAAATACGGAGGTTCCCCTGAGTGCGCTCGATCTCAACCGCGGCGATTCCGGCAAGACCGATCTTTTCGCGGATGACGCGGCGAATCGCCTCGTCTTCCTGAAGATATTTCACATATCCGTCCTTAAGAAACCAGCGCACCGGCCAGTTCCTGACGATTCCCAAGCGATATGAATTTGGATTGATTTTTTGTCCCATAGTTGCTATTTATCCGTTACCCATGCCGGCTTTACGGCCAAACATCCGCTTGAAGAAATTCTGCTGTTTTTTCGGCTCATAATTGCCGGGTTCCTGCTTCGGCTTCGGCGCTTTCTTCGCTGGATGCGGACCCTGATCGGGCGGGAGTTTCGTCTTCTTCGGCACCACGATCCGGTAAATCGGCTTCAGATTTTCATTAACGCCGAGCGTAATGGAAATATGGCTCATCTTCTTCTGAATCGGCGACGCCGAACCTCGGGCGCGGGGCAGGTAGCGTTTCAGCATCGGCCCCCCGTCGACGCGGATTTCGGACACGAACAGATGATCCGGATTCAGCTTGTTGTTTTTAGCATTCGCAACCGCGGAACGCAAGAGCTTCAGGAGCGCCTTCGCCGGACGGCGGCGCTGCACCATGAGCTGGGCCTCGGCTTCGTCGACGCGCAGGCCGCGGATCAGATCCGCAACGCTCCGCGTTTTGCGCGGGGCGATCCGGAGATACCGGAGTTTTGCCGTCTGTTGTTTCATGGTTGCCATGGCGGTTTCTTGTTTCGTTATTTTTTGGGAGCCTCTTTGGCGGCCTGGGCCTGCGCTTTTTGCGTTTCCGCCGCCTTCAATTCAAGCTCTTTTTGCATCTTGCCGCCGTGCCGCGTGAATTTCCGCGTCGGCGAAAATTCGCCAAGCCGGTGCCCGACCATCTCCTCGGTCACGCGGACCTCGATAAACGAACGCCCGTTATGGATGCCGAAAACATAGCCAACCATCTCGGGAGCAACCTCGGAAGCCCGCGACCAAGTTTTGATCGCGCCCTGATCCGGTTTCTGTTTCGCGACCTTCGCTAAAAGCTTCGGATCAACGAAGGGGCCTTTTTTAGTGGAACGTGACATGGTGATGATGTAACGAAATTATTTTCGCCGTTTAATGATGAGCTGCGACGACTTTTTCTTGCGATTGCGGGTCTTGTGGCCGCCCGTGATGTTGCCCCAGATATCCTTCGGTTTCCGGGTGCCGCGCGGCTGACTGCCTTCGCCGCCGCCATACGGGTGATCAACCGGATTCATCGCTTTGCCGCGAACCGTCGGACGGACGCCGAGCCATCGCGACCGGCCGGCTTTGCCGATCGAAACCAGGCTCCATTCGGCGTTCGATACCTGACCGATCGAAGCGAGGCCGTCCCACAGCACGCGCCGAACCTCTCCGGATGAAAGCTTCACGTCGGTATACCCGTCGGCGTTCGCCAGGATTTCCGCATAAGAACCGGCGGAGCGGGCCATCTGTCCGCCCCGTCCCGGCGTCATTTCAATATTGTGCACCTGATAGCCGACCGGGATATTCCGGAGGCGAAGGCGGTTGCCGGTCTTGAGCGGCGCCGCATCGGCAACTGTGATTTCCATGCCGGGCTTCATCCCCTGCGGCGCAAGGATATACGAACGCACGCCATCCGCAGCATTCTTTACGAGCGCGATGAACGCGGTGCGGTACGGATCGTATTCCACGGTCTCCACCGTCGCTTTTGTGTTGAGGCGATTCTGTTTGAAATCGATGATCCGATACAGCTTCTTGTTGCCCGCGCCCTGATGACGCATCGTGATGCGCCCCTGCGAATTACGCCCGGCATGAGCCTTCAGCCGCACCGTAAGTCCGCGGTGGGGACGCACCTTCGAAAGGCCGCTGTAGTCCGGCGTGGTCATGCTGCGACGCGAAGGCGATGTGGGGCGGTAGGATTTCATGGCAGTACGGTTGCTTATTGCAGGTCTATTTTTTGTCCGTCTTTCAGCGTCACGACCGCTTTCCGGTATCCTTCCTGCGATCCTTTCAGGCCGGCGCCAAACCGCTTCCGTTTCGGCGGACGATTCACGACATTTACGGATACGACCTCCACGTTATAGATTTCCTTGACTGCCTTTCGGATTTCCGGCTTGGTCGCGCGGCCATTCACGATAAACACGTATTTCCCGCGCTCCGCTCCGGCGGTCGATTTTTCCGTAACCCAGGGTTTTTTAATAAGAAAAGGAGAGGCCATGGTTTTATTCCTGATAATGATCGGCGATCACCGCCACCGACGCTTTATCAAGAAAAAGATGTTTGTGATTCAGGATGTCGTAGACATTGAGCGACGTCGCATCGAGCGCCTTGGCTTTCGGCAGATTCGACGACGCGCGGAACAAATTCTTGCCGTCCGCCCGCGCGACGAGAAGCACGTCGAACCGCTTCGCGCGCTTATCCATACCGAGGAGCCCGCGCAGCGAAAGGGAGAGTGCTTTCGTCTTCCCGGTTTCAAGCGCGAGGGTATCAATCACTTTTATTTCGCCGGTCTTCGCTTTCCGGGAAAGCAGGGCGAAAAGCGCCGCCCGCTTCATCTTGCGGTTCACCTTCTGCGAATAATCTTTATCGTTGCGGGGACCGTGCGCTTTGCCGCCGCCAACCCAAATCGGCGATCTCGTCGATCCGTGCCGCGCTCGGCCCGTTCCCTTCTGCCGCCACGGCTTCCGACCGCCGCCGCGGACTTCGCTGCGGTCGCGAACATGGGCCCAGGGCTTCCGGCGATTCGCGAGCTGCGCATCAACCACCTGCTTCACGAGCGCCGCATTCCAGCGGACCCCGAAAATCGGCTCCGGCAGTTCAACCGTGCCCACTTTCTTATTCTCCAAACTGTAAACGTCGGCTTGCATGGTATTTTATTTCCGTAATTCGACAACGCTCCCCGTAGCGCCCGGCACCGCGCCGCGGAGAAAAATGATCTGGCGCTTCGGGTCGACGCCGGCAACCAAGAGATTCTTGACGGTAACCCGCGTTACGCCCATGTGGCCAGCCATGCGGCGTCCCTTTACGACACGCTGAAACGCGGTAGAGCCGATCGAGCCCGGCGCGCGAAAACGGTTTTTCTGGCCGTGAGTCTTCGGTCCGCCGGCGAAATTATGACGTTTCACGACGCCCGCGAACCCCCTGCCCTTCATGACGCCCGAAACGGTCACGCGATCGCCTTCCTTGAATGCAGCTGCTGTAATCAGGTCCCCTGACTTGACCTCGGCAAGGTTAATCGGGTGTTTCGGGCGAGAGCGGAACTCGCACTTCGCCGTCCCCATCGAAACCTGCACCGCTTCATAACCGTCGCGCTCTTTCGTGCGAACAAGGGACACGGCGTTCGGTTCGATACGGATCGGGGTCACCGGCGCGACTTTCGGAAACTTCTGAACGACAACTTTCCCGCCTTTCGCGCTCGTTTTCCGTTCTTCTTCACGCCAGACCTGAGTCATGGCCATCTTTTTCCCTAAAGCAAATGACATGATAGTGGTCATAAAACAATAAAAAATCCGGTGTTCGCCGGAAGTTTCTGCCACGCTCCATTCAACAACGCCCGAACCCGGGGTTGCCACCTAAAGAAAACGAGATCGTCTCTCCAAGCGAATAAATGTGGACATAAAAACTTCCGAGGAAACCTTGTGAGACAGTATAGCAAAACCTGGCCAGGTGTCAAATGTACTTAGGGGGGACTACCCCGCTTTTAAGTCGAACGCAACGATGACTCTTAACAGAAAACACCCGGCTCGCATGATGCGCGTATGTATAAAGAAGCCCGCGCTGGAGAAGCGCGGGCAAAAAACAGATGAAACCTTCCCTCATGTGAAATACATGATGGCGCCTGCTATCAACATACACGAGCAGGCTCCAACAGCAAGGCGATAGAATAGCCTTGTGCTTCTATCGACGATGGGGACGGCGAGGGGGACGGCGATCGTGCCGCCGGCGATGACGGCGACCATCACAAGCGGCGGGGCGTCGGTGAAGGCGAAGAAGGCGAAGAAGGCGGCGGCGGCGGTGAAGGCGGCGGCGATAGCGACCCAATAATCGAGGACGGCGCGTTCAGGCCTTCTTTGCCTCATAATCATCGCCACTACTATCAAAATGATGACTGTTCCGCCCAGGGGGAAAAATGGATTGAGACCCGTCTCGGTCTTTATGACCTTGTTGACGGGAATCACCTCAACGACGGGGGCATCCGGATCGTATGCGACCTCCCAGTCCGCGATCGTTTCCGTGATAAGCTGGAAATGATGCGGCTGGGTCGCTTTATGCGTCTCCACCGGAATTGCTTTACTCCGGTCGGCAACGACTTGCTGCCAGACGCCGTCGTATTTCCGGGCCATCGGCGAAACAAAAACGGGAAGCGTCTTCACAACGCGGCGGGACGCAACACCCAGCGTTCCGTCGTCGTATTGGACAACGTTGCCGACGGTATCCCCTTTATTCTGGTTGGTCTCCGCACATACGGAGACGGCGGCCGTAAACATTGCGGCCAGAAAAAAAACTTTTTTCATCTATTCCTCCCGCTGGCATACCCATCTTCTGATGGCCGCAGCCAGAAAATACCGAACTTTTTCTTCAGAATCTTCTGTCTGCAGCCATCCATCGTGCCAATGGACTGGGCGTATTATAGTAATTATGAGAACTAACTGTCAATGTCACCGTAAGTGAGTTCAACAAGCAAGCGCAACGGCGCAGCGCGGCAGAGAACGGATAAAACAGAGAAACTCCCGGCGCCTGCCGTATGGTACAATACGATTATGAATAAAAAAATAACCAATATTCTCCTCGGTATCCTAGGGGTCCTGTTCATCGCATTGGCGATTTATTATTGGATGACCCCCGCCAACCTACTTCCTTCGTATCTGCCGGGATACAGCGCCTCAATAACGCGGGCTCACTTCAAACATGGGCTTGGAGCGCTTATCGCGGGAGCCGGAGTGTTGATCTGGGTTTGGTTTCGAACTGGAAAAAAGAAAACTCAGCTACCGCCGCAATAAAGCTAAAACCAGAATCCCCGCGAGAGCGCAATAGGCGGCAAAGGGAATGAGCGTCCGCGTTTTGAAATATCGGATAAGAAATTTTACGGAAAGATACGCCGTAAGCGCCGCGGCGGCGGCTCCGGCAGCGGCATTGATCACCGCAGAGCCGCCGAGGGCGAAAATCCCGGGCAGCTCAAGTAATGCCGCGGCGCCGATAACCGGCGTCGCAAGTAAAAAAGAGAACCGCAAGGCATCCTCGTGGGAAAGATCGTTTAAAATACCGCCGGTCATTGCGGCTCCCGTGCGCGAAATACCCGGGAACAAAGCGAGAATCTGCAAAGATCCGATTTTCAAGCTTTGCCCCCAGGTAAGTTTTGCCAATCTGCCGTCCGCCCCTTCAAGCGTCTCCGTAGAGCCTTTTGCTCGACGCCGCAGCATCTCGGCCGCAAAGAGAACAGCGCCGTTCAATATCAAGAACCACGCCGCCTGAACCGGCAATGTAAAAAATTGTTTCGCCTGCTTCTCGAATATCAGGCCGGCCAAACCCACCGGAATCGTCCCCACAACCAAAAGCCATCCTAATTTTGCATAGGTATCGGCCGGCGCTATCTCCCGAACGGAAAGCGAACGGAAAATCCCTTTAATAATAAGCAACCAATCGTTCCAATAAAAGAAGAAGAGCGTAAGCGCCGTGGCAAGATGCGTAGCGACCAAAAAACCGAGCACATCGGCCGCATTTCGGTCTATTTTCCAACCAAACAATCCCGTTAAAATAATACTGTGCCCCAAACTTGATATCGGAAACAGCTCGGTAAGCCCCTGCAGGAATCCGAGAATCACCGCCTGTGATACGGTAAGCATTGAGCTGATTATACCATGTTATTATCCGTCGCCACTCCCTCAAAATCGCTCCGTCGGAAAAAGCCGCCTGGTATGGCGGCTTTTTCCGACCATTCGGGGAATAGCCCCGATGGAATAAATCAGACCATTTTGATTTCGATATCTACGCCGGCCGGAAGATTCAGGTTCGAAAGCGATTCGATGATCTTCTGGCTCGGGTTCGCGATCTCCACCAGGCGCTTATGGACGCGAAGCTCGAACTGCTCACGGGAATCCTTGTCAATAAACGTCGACCGATTCACCGTATAACGTTTTATTTCCGTCGGAAGGGGTATCGGCCCCACCACAACCGCATCGTTCCGCTCGGCCGCCTCGATGATCTGGCGGGCGGAATTGTCAATCAGCTTATGATCGTACGATTTGATGCGGAGGCGCAGCTTCTGGGGAGTCTCGGTCTTGGCCATAATTATTTCGTGATCTTTGCTACGACGCCGGCGCCGACGGTCTTACCGCCTTCGCGGATGGCAAACCGCATCTTTTCCTCGAGCG
>JAJXYP010000081.1 GCA_021780545.1 bacterium | reverse complement strand
CCCCCACTGCGGCAAACCGATGATCATCAAGTTCGGCCGCATGGGAAAATTCCTTGCCTGCCCCGAACCGGGCGTCAAAGTTACCCTGCCGATGCCGGAGGAAGCCGCGCAAATCCGCGCCCTCGAAGAAAAAACCAAAGACGAACGCTGTCCAATCTGCGGCAAACCGATGAAAGTCCGCCGTGGCCGTTTCGGCTTCTTCCTTGGCTGCGTCGATTATCCGACCTGCAAGGGCGTTTCGAAAATCTGGAACAAAACGGGGTTCAAATGTCCGAACTGTCTCGCCTCGCCCGAACGGAGCGATAAACCAGGCGATGTCGTCGAAAAGAAATCCCGCGGGCGCGGCAAGCCGTTTTACGCCTGCACCCGTTTCCCCGACTGCACATTCATCATGAACCAGCGCCCCGCGAGCCAGGAAGAGCTCGACGCCGCGTATCGATCCTGGAAAGACAGCCCGCCGAAACCCAAATCCAAGCCAAAGCCAAAATCGAAATCGCGCGCATGACGCTTCGGGAAACGATCGACCGGCACCCGGACGGCCTGATTGCCAAGGCCTACGCCTTCGCCGAACGCGCCCACAATTCGCAGCGGCGCAAGAGCGGCGAACCATATCTGAACCATCCGGTCGCGGCCGCCGAAATCCTCCTTGAATGGCGGCTGGATGACGCCACCGTTGCCGCCGGCCTCCTGCACGACACCGTCGAGGATACGGGCATCACGCTCGAGGACATCCGCGGGGAGTTCGGCGACGAAATCGCCTTCCTCGTCGACGGCGTAACGAAACTCGGCCGCCTCAAATATCGCGGCGCGGAAAGCAAGGCGGAAAACATGCGCAAAATGATCCTGGCGCTGTCCCGGGATTTGCGCGTCGTATTCGTAAAACTGGCGGATCGCCTGCACAACATGAAAACCCTCGGCGCGCTGCCGCCCGCCAAGCAGAAGCGCATCGCGCTCGAAACGAGCGAGATTTACGCCCCGCTCGCCTACCGGCTCGGCATGTACAACATAAGCGGCGAACTGGAGGATGTTGCCTTTTCGTATCTCATGCCCGAAGAATACGAATGGATCCGGAAAACCGCCGAAGAGCAGTATGCCGAACGGCTGTCGTATCTGAACAGTATTCTTCCAGAAGTGCGCGCGCTCCTCGAACGCCACGGCATCCGCCCTGCGGCAGTCGATTTCCGGGCAAAACGGTACAGCAGCCTGTATCGAAAGCTGCTCCGGCACGACATGGACCTCGGCAAAATTTATGACCTGGTCGCGATGCGGATCATCGTCGCGACTATCCCCGAATGCTACGCCGCGCTCGGCGTCATCCACGAAGCGTGGCCGCCCGTGCCCGGACGCATCAAAGATTACATAGCCCTTCCAAAACCGAACGCCTACCAAAGCCTGCACACGACCGTCATCGGCCCGCGCGAAAAAATCGTTGAATTCCAAATCCGCACGAAAGAGATGCACGAAACGAGCGAATTCGGCATCGCCGCTCACTGGCTCTATAAAGACCGCAGCCGCGCTTCGGCACCGGCCAACGCAGGCGAAGCGGAAATCGCCTGGATACGCCAACTCCGAGATTGGCAAACGGCGGCGCCCGGCGATGCCGAAGCTTTCCTCGAAGCGATGAAAATCGACTTTTTCCGCCACCGCATTTTTGCAATCACGCCCCGCGGCGCGGTCATCGACCTGCCGGCCGGCGCAACCCCCATCGATTTCGCGTACCACATCCATTCCGACCTCGGCAACGAAGCATCCGGCGCGCGCGTTAACGGAACCATCGTTCCCCTCGATCACCGGCTGGCATCGGGCGATCTGGTTGAAATCATCCGCCAGCGCGGCAAGAAACCATCCGAGGACTGGCTGCAATTCGTCACCACGACCGCCGCGCGCGATCACATCCGCGCCGCCCTCCGAATCAAAAGCGGTTCGCGGTTCGCGGCGGCGCGGAAGCCAACCCGCTGCCTCCTGCGCATCGCCGTCGAAGACCGCGTCGGTCTCATTCAGGACATCTCAACCGTCACCGCGCGGCAACGGATGAACATCATGAGCTTCCACGCGGACAATCCGAAGGGAAGCCGCTTCCCCATCGACCGTGTCGAAATCGCCTCAACCGATCCCGCAAAAATCGAAAAACTGATCGTCAAACTCAAACGCATCAAAGGCATCCGCGAAGTGAGCTATAAACTGGTGTAACGCTGCAGCTCCTCAAGCGCCGCTTTCAGCTCCGCCTCGTCGCCGCGCGCTTCGGCGTTCTTCACCGCCTGCGCCACGATGCGGCGCCGCTCCTTATAATATTCGGTTGCAAGCTGGGATTTGAGCGCCGCGATTTCTTCCGCGAACGGCGCTGCGGCGGCCTGCATGACAACGGCGCCAAGCACCGCATCGAGCGCGGGGTCGTCGCTCCGGGTGCCACCGGCGCGGAGCAATTCCAGGATTTCCCGTTCAACAGGATCGAAAAACGGCGCGCAATCGTCGAGCGACCCGAAATCACCGGACGAAAACGCCGCGCCAAGCAGCTGTCCGGCGATACGGCCGCGCCGCGTCGCCGGGCGGGAAACGCCGGCGGCCAGAGATGCTGCGGCCGCGGATGAAACATCCGCTTCATCCCGCCGCGCAGGAAATGCGGGCGATGCCGCCGTTCCAGTCCCCGCCTCCATGGCGGCCGCTTCTTCCGCAAGAGTTTTTTCCGCCACGCCGGTTCGTTTGGCCAGCTCCTTCATCCAAAAATCGCGCTCAACCGGACTCGCCAAGCGTTTCAATTTCCCGAGCACGGCGCGCAACCGCACGATACCCTCGCGCGTGGCAAGCGATGCCGCGTCAAAACCGCCGGCCGCCGCATTCGCCGCCGGTTGTGCCGATAAATATTTTGCGAAATAAAATTCCGGAGCCGGAATGGCGGCGACAACCGACCTCCGGATATTTTCCGGATCGGCAAGCGCGGCATCAGCCGCGTCTTTGAATCCACTGATGACGGCGACCCGCACGCTGAAGTCAGCCGCCTCCGCAAGATCAATCGCCCGCTCCGCGGCGTCGGAACCGGCAACGTCGTTATCGAAATTCACGATCAGATTTTCCGCAAAACGCCGGATGGTCCGGAGATGGTCGGCGGTAAGCGCCGTGCCGGAACTCGCAACCGCATTCCGAACGCCCGACTGGTAAGACATCAGAAAATCCATCTGCCCCTCCACCAAAAATGCCGTTTTTTCTTCCCGGATGGCATCTTTGCTT
>JAJXYP010000088.1 GCA_021780545.1 bacterium | reverse complement strand
CACGCGCAGCTCCCTGCCGGCGGCAATCGCGTAGGACGTCTTCACGCCCGGAAATTCGTTCGCGATGCGCTCAAGATCGGCGAGCCGCTTGATATAATTTTCAAGCGTGCCGCGCCGGGCGCCGGGGCGGGCGGCCGAAAGCACGTCGGCGGCGGTTACCACGTACGCCTCGGGGCGGGCGTACGGATAATCCTCGTGATGGGACTGCATCGCCTCGACCACCTTTTCATCGACTCCGTATTTGCGGAGAATCTTGATTCCAAGTTCAACGTGGGTTCCTTCAACTTCGTGATCAATTGCCTTGCCGATATCGTGAAGCAGCGCTCCTTTCTTTGCTACCTCAGAATCAAGGCCCAGTTCGCGGGCCATCATTTCGGAAATATAGGCCATCTCGACCGAGTGAACGAGTACGTTCTGGCCGAAACTGGTGCGGAAATGCAGGCGCCCCAAGAGCTGTAACAATTCCTTCGGGAGACCGATGACGCCGAGATCCGAAGCTGCCGCTTCGCCGATTTCGAGGGTCCTCTTGGCGAGTTCCGCCTTTGCCTCCTCTACTTTCTCCTCGATTTTCGCCGGCTGGATGCGCCCGTCTTTCACGAGCTTTTCAAGAGCGAGGCGCGCAATCTCGCGACGAAACGGATCGAACGACGAAATAATGATCGCGTCCGGCGCCTCATCGATGATGAATTCGACGCCCGTCGCGCGTTCAAGCGCGCGGATGTTCCGACCCTCGCGGCCGATTATCTTCCCCTTCAATTCCTCGTCGGCCAGCGGAAACAGCGTCGTCGTGATTTCTGCAACATGCGAGCGCGCGTAACGCTGGAGCGCGGTCGCGATAATATCCGCTGATCGTTTCTCGATTTCTTCGCGGTTTTCGCGGTCTATTTTCTGGATCATCTGCGCAAGATCCTGGCTCCGGTCTTCCTTCGCCCGCCGGATGATCTCATCCCGCGCCTGAGTGGCAGAAAAACCACCGATTTTTTCAAGCTGCGATCCTATTTCGCCCTCCCGCCGGGCCAGATCCGCTTCAAGCGATTTCAACCGTTCGTCCTGGACCCTGATATTCGCCGCCTGCGCGTCGAGATCAACGGACTTCTTATCAAGCGTCTCTTCCTTGCGCATGACATGCGCTTCAAGCGCATCGATTTCCTTCCGGCGATCCTTTTCCTCATTTTTGAAATCGACGAGAAGCGACGCCGCTTTTTCCTTCGCTTCGACGACAATTTCCTTCGCCTTCGTCTCGGCGGCCGCAATATCCTTGTTTATTTTTTCCTCGACTTCGCCGAGCCGCTTACTGACGGCATACCGGCGCGTCAAATACCCTCCCGCTCCGCCCGCCGCAAGACAGACCAGCGCGATAAGCACGGTGGTTGCGTCCATATTGTTTGGTGGTTAATGATTTTTTCATAAAAACAAAAAATGACTTTTAATGAATTTAATGATAGTACGAATGGGCAGAGCCGTCAACCTGGCGTACAATAAATGGCAATGACGAAACGAACCACTATATTGGCCATCCTCGACGGCTGGGGTATTGGCCGCCACGACGAATCAAACCCCATCTATGTCGCCCAGCCGCCGACATTCGCGGCGCTCCGCCAACAATATCCCGTCACGAGCCTCCAGGCGTCGGGTATCGCCGTGGGGCTTCCCTGGGGCGAAGTCGGCAACAGCGAAGTCGGCCACCTGACGCTCGGCGCCGGAAAAATCCTCTACCAATACTATCCAAAAATCACGATGGCAATCCGTGATGGATCATTTTTCGAAAACCAGGTAATCAAGGACGCCTGCGCGCATGCCCGCGAAACCGGCGGCGCGCTGCACCTCGCCGGACTGCTGAGCAAAGGTAACGTCCACGCATCCCTCGATCACCTCCTTGCGCTCATCAAATTCGCGAATAACGAGCAGGTGCCGCGGATCCGCCTCCATCTTTTCTCCGACGGGAAAGACAGCCCGCCGCGGTCGCTTCAAAAATTTCTTGCGGAAGTTCCCGCCGACCTCATCGCCACGCTCATCGGCCGCTATTACGCCATGGATCGCAACGGCAACTGGTCGCTCACGGAAACCGCCTATCAAACCATGACCGCCGCCGCCGGCCAGCTCGTGACGGATCCCGCTCCAGTCATCGAAGCGACCTACCGGCAGAACCTGACCGAAGAGTATCTTCCGCCGCTGCGCTTCGGCGCCGATGCGGCCGCGGCCGACGCCGGCCGGATCCATGACGGCGATTCCTTATTTTTCTTCAACTATCGCGAAGACAGCATCCGCCAGCTTGCTTCCTCGTTCATCCTGAAAAATTTCGATCACTTCCAGACCGTTCCTTTTTCCAATCTGCACGTAGCAACCATGAGCCACTACAACGACGAGTTCAAAGTGCCCGTTGCCTTTCCGGCCGACACGGTCGAGAACCCCATCGGCAAAGTCCTGTCCGACCGGGGACTCGCGCAACTCCGCATCGCGGAAACCTATAAGTATGCTCACGTCACATACTTTTTCAACGGCCTTCGCGAGCCGCCGTTCCCCGGCGAATACCGGACCCTTATTCCCTCCGCCACCGGAATCCATCCGGAAGACCATCCCGAAATGATGGCAAGCGCGGTCACCGACCGGCTGATCGAAGCCATCGGCGGCAAGGGCTTCGACTTCATCCTTGTCAATTATTCGAACGCCGACACAATCGGACACACGGCGAATTATCCCGCGGCGCTCGAAGCCGTCCGCGTTCTTGACCGCGAAATCGCCCGCGTCGTCAAAGCTGCGACCGACGCCGATGCGCTGCTTTTTATCACCGCTGACCACGGCAACCTCGAGGAAATGATCAATCCGGCAACCGGGCTTCCCGAGAGCCAGCACGACCCAAGCCCCGTTCCCTTTTACGCCATCGCCCGGGAATTCGCCGGAAAACAATTCGTGAACAGCGACACGCTCGAAACCGAAACTCTCGGCGCGCTTGATGACGTGGCGCCAACAATCCTCGCCGCCATGGGCATCCCGCGACCCACCGACATGACCGGAAAAAATTTGATTGATAATCTGGTATAAATATACCGATTTGGATATGTCCGGGCGAAATGGGTATTTTATACCACACTCGTCTTGGCGACATTGTTTCTTTGCTGCCACGCATTACTGCGGCCGCAGCCTCCGAAAAAGGCGACGCTGGATATCGGATCTCTTTCCGATTTTTCGGTCCCGGCGCGGCATCGTGTTTGACACAGTTCACAAAATCTCATACATAGAATAATAGCTCTCCCGATGCGGCGATTGCGGCAAGCGGGTAGATGCAAACAAAAAAAATAAGGAGACTTGTATGCCAAAAGCGCCGGCGGCTATGGCTTTTCAACCACGAACCTTCGCAATCGCGCGGAGAGACGCGCGACGATGGCAGATCTGGAATGATGCGCTGATGTTGTCCATCTGCGAAATTTTCCTGGCAGCAGTTGTGTGGCTTCTGATGCGCGATCCGGATCTTCGCGCCTGGATTCTGCTTAGCTGGCGGCCGCCCTCGCGCGGATGG
>JAJXYP010000057.1 GCA_021780545.1 bacterium | reverse complement strand
GGAAGTGCTCGACTCATTTACGCCGGATGAGATGCTCGCAAAGCACCGAAGAAGAAAACGAAATATGAAAAAACACCGCTATGATGGGGTGTCCTAATTGGGTACGTCCGGCGGGGTGTTAAAGAACGGGTGTATTATAATTGTATTTTATAGATATGTCAAATTGTTACATTCTTCAAATCATTACACTTCCTTATTTTGTGCGTTATACTATCACTCTTGAAATCGCGGAAAATTCCCGATTTTGCATAGTTTGCACACTGTATTAAGCATTATTTGCCTTTTTTGCTTAATACAGTGTGCATCGTTGAAAAAATCCTGATTTTGTCCACTTGGATCAGTGTACTGGACAAAATAGGGGAATTTTGACCAGTACAGTCGTTTAACTGGTCAAAATGGTAAGTTTTTTTGATTTGTTTACATTGGGCTTAAGCGTCTTTGCTTATCCACAGCTTGTTGCGTTTTTGGGTGACATGGTATATAATTTAAACCAAAGGTACCCAATTATGGGTACCAATAAGACAAAAATCATCATTTTATGGAAAAAGATTACATTTTAGACCTGATGAGATCGAAGAAAACAGTCTTTACTTTCAAAGACCTGATTTTGCTGTGGGGCGAATCTGATGTGAATTTCGTAAAGAAAAAAATTCATCGCTACGTTAAAGCCGGAAAAATGAACGCGGTGCGCAGGGGTATTTATTCCAAGGATAAGGATTACGATAAATACGAGCTGGCCACAAAAATTTATACGCCTTCATACGTGAGCTTGGAGACGGTTTTGGGAGCGGCCGGAATAACATTCCAATTATACGGCCAGATTTTTGTCGCATCGTACACGACGAAAGAGATCGAATGTGATGGGCAGAAATATTCCTACAATAAAATCAAAGATACTATTCTCACGAATCGGGCTGGCATAGAGTCGAGGGAGAATTATGACATCGCTTCGCCCGAGCGCGCGTTCTTGGATGTCGTTTATCTGCACAAAGATTACCATTTTGATAATCTGTCGGTTTTGAATTGGGAAAAGGTGAATGAAATTTTGCCCATTTACGGTGGGAACAAACGAATGGCGAAAATGGTGAAAATATATCGCGAAGCAGAAAATAAAAGTTCAAAATAAAGATATGTCACTTGATACTGCAAAACATAAAAATATTCTCGTAAAAATCCTGAAGGATATCTATACCGATCCTACGATCAGTCCGATTTTGGGATTTAAGGGCGGAACGGCCGCCACGCTTTTCTATGACCTCGACCGTTTTTCGGTTGACTTGGATTTTGATCTGCTCGATGGCGAGAAAGAAGATTACGTATTCGAACGGGTCAAAGCGATTCTTGAAAAATATGGGAAATTAAAGCAGGTACGGAAAAAGAGATTCAATCTTTTTTATATCCTTTCATACGACGACAAAGATGTTAACGCCCAAAACGTTAAAGTGGAAATTAATCGTCGGGAGTTCGGGTCAAAATTCGACGTGAAATCATATCTCGGCATTTCTATGCAGGTAATGGTTAAGGAAGATATGACCGCCAATAAGCTTTGCGCTATGTATGAACGGATCGGTAAGACGAACCGAGACGTCTTCGACGTGCAATTTTTCCTTTCCCATGATTGGCCGGTCAATAAGAAAATTGTCGAGGGACGCATGGGTGTGACCTATAAAGAATTCTTACAAAAGGCAATTGATGTCATGGAAAAGCTCGATGACCGGGATATTCTTGCCGGTATGGGCGAGTTGCTGACCGAGAAGCAAAAAGATTGGGTAAGGGCGAAACTCAAATCAGAGACATTATTCGCATTGCGGTTAGCTTTGGAAAAGGAAAAATAATTTTATGCCATCGCTCAATTGGATCGGAAAAGAAGCAGTTGTGAATCACGACAAGGAGGTGCCGTTCAAGCTGCTCAAAAAAGTGAAGACGGCGTCGGTGGGCGAGAATTCGGAAAACCTAATCATTCACGGCGACAATCTCGAAGCCCTGAAAGCGCTCATGCCGCACTACGCCGGACGGGTGAAGTGCATCTATATCGATCCGCCGTACAATACCGGGAACGAAGCGTGGGTTTATAACGACAAGGTCAATTCGCCGAAAATAAAGCAATGGCTCGGCAAAGTGGTCGGACGCGAGGCGGAGGATCTCACGCGCCACGATAAGTGGCTTTGCATGATGTATCCGCGGCTGAAGCTGTTGCGGGATTTGCTGGCGGAGGATGGAGCCATATTTATTTCTCTTGATGACAATGAAGTTGCCGCATTGCGGTTTCTGATGGATGAAATTTTCGGAGAAAATAAATTTTTGGCTCAGATTATCGTTGAGGCAAATCGTCGCGGACAAACCTATAAGCAAATCTCGAAGACTCACGAATATATTCTTTGCTATACAAAATCGGATGATATTCAACTCAATGAGTTAAGTACGGGAGGAGAAAATCTAAATCAAAAAGATGAATTTGGAAATTATTTTGCACGCGAATTAAGAAATCGTAATCCTAAGTTCGGGAGGCACAATCGTCCTAATTTGTTTTACGAGATATTCGTTGATCCTAAGCAAGTTGATGGCGATAGTAACTATAAGCTTGTTTTAAACAAAACCAAAGACAGTATAGCCGTCATTCCTAAAAACAGTACTGGCAAGGATAGTTGTTGGCGTTGGGGCAGGGCAAAGTTGAACGAAGCGATTGCTTTTGGAACAAGAAGTATTTTTGCAACGAAAACACGAAACGGAGAATGGAGAATTTTTGAAAAATATCGCAAAGAAACGGTCAAGCCTAAAACGCTTTGGACCGAAACGGAATTCATAAGTGAACAAGGGACGAACCTTTTGAGAGAGTTAGATCTTGGCGAAAAGTTTCAATTTCCTAAGCCTATTAAGCTCATAGAACGTATTTTGCAAATTGTGACGAATAAGGATTCGCTCATACTCGACTCTTTCGCCGGCTCCGGCACGACCGGCCACGCTGTTTTGGATTTAAACAAAGAGGATGGCGGAAACCGGAAATTCATTATGGTTGAAATGGAAGATGCGGTCGCCAAGGACATCACCGCCGAGCGGGTGAAGCGGGCGATCAAGAAATATGGCTACAAAGATGGCTTTGAATATTGCGAGCTTGATAAGCCGCTTTTCAACGAGCGCGGGAAAATTGAGGAAACGTGCGATTTCAAGCAATTCGCGACGTATATTTATTTCACGGAGACGCAAACGAATATTGATCCGAAAAAGATGGCGGCCAACTTTATCGGCGAGCTTCACGACATTGAATATTATCTGATTTTTAATGGAAAAGACGAGAACGATCTTGATGCGTCATTCATTAAAAAGCTAAAGCCCACGAAAAATAAAAAAGTCGTGTATGCGGACCGGTGCCTGCTTGACGATGATACCCTCAACAAGTACGGCATCGTTTTCAAACAGATTCCGTATGAGGTAAAGGTTTATTAAAATCATGGAACTAAAACGTTATCAAAAAACCGCGCTGGAAACCCTTGAGCAATTTTTGCGCGGCTTGCGCGACCACGGGCTCAAGTTCAGCTTTATGGCGGCGACCGAGAGGCCGTATAATTCGGACGCGTTCGGCGGGATTCCCTTCGTCTGCGTCAAAATCCCGACCGGCGGCGGCAAAACGCTGGTTGCCTGCCATGCTGTTGAAAAAATCATGGATATCGCGCTTCAGAACAAGATGGATCGCGGGATTGTCTTGTGGTTCACGCCTTCGGAAGCGATCAAGACGCAGACCCTCAAGAAATTCAAGGACCGCAAAGATCCGCACCGCGGCGCTTTGGACGAAGCGTTTGAAAATAAAGTCAGAATTTTCTCGAATGAAGAAGCGCTAAGCATTCGCAAGGAGGATGTGAGCCAAAATCTCTGCATCGTGATCGCGAGTTTGGAAGCGTTCCGGAAAGAAAAATCGCTGCAGAAGAAATATAAAGTGTATCAGGAAAATGGCGCGCTGATGAGCCACTTTGCGAATATTGAAGAACAGGATTTTCTTGAGCGCGACCGTGAAGGCACGGTTATCACTTCGCTCGCGAATGTCGTCCGGTTGAGCAATCCGCTGATCGTGATCGACGAAGGGCACAAAACCGCGACGCAGCTTTCGATCGACTTCATTAAAGACCTCAATCCAAGTTTTATCATTGAATACACCGCAACGCCCCGAAGCGGGAGCAATATTTTGGTGCAGGTGCACGCCGCGGAGCTTAAAGTCGAAGACATGGTGAAAATCCCGATTGTGCTCGAAAGCGCGGCGCAATGGCAGAATGCGCTCACGCGCGGCATCGAGAAAAGAATTGAGCTCGAAAAAGAGGCGAAGAAAATGAAAGGGGAATATATCCGCCCGATCGCGCTGTTGCAGGCGCAGCCAAAGAACAAAGACGGCCACAGCGTTACGGTTGACGAGATGAAGAAATTTTTGCTTGAACGGAAAATTGAGGCGGACGAGATTGCCATCAAAACTTCCGAGAAAAACGAGCTTGAAGGGGTAGATCTTTTCAGCGATACCTGCAAAATCCGCTACATCATCACCGTCAACGCCCTTGCCGAAGGGTGGGATTGCTCATTCGCCTACGTACTTGTTTCGGTTGCCAATCTTGGGTCCAAAATCGCCGTCGAGCAGATCATCGGCCGGATAATCCGCCTTCCGTACGCCAAGAAAAAAGCCAACGAGGACTTCAATAGAAGCTATGTGTTCGCTTCAGCGCGAAACTTCAACGAAGCGGCCGACCAGATCATTTCAGGGCTCGAAACCAACGGCTACAGCAGATCGGATTTGATAAGCAGCGATAAAAAGGATGCGGTTTACGAACTTGAGGCGAAAAAAACGGTGTCAGGTGTTTTGAAGGCGCCGATGCTGTTCCTCGGCGGCGACCGGTTGTCTTTTGAGGGTTTGATCGGAAGCGATTTCGCGCTTGCGAAGCAAGACCATGAATTTGAATTCCAAATTCATTACGACAACGACGGCAGGGCGATTATCGACATAAAAAAAGACGACGAATGGACGCGCGGGGCGCAGATGTTTTTGAAGCTTAATTATTCCGACAGGAATTTCAGCAAGCATGAATTGGTCCAGTGGCTCGACAAGAGATTGCGTTTTTCTTTTATCGCAAAATCCGACAAGGTTGATTTTCTCGATAAGGCGATCGACCACCAACTCAAAAAATACTCGCTGTCCGAGCTGTCAGTGAACCGTTATGTGCTGGCCAATCAGATGGGCGAATTTATCAACAGCCTTCTTGAAAAATACACAAAGAAGCGGTTCGACGCTTTTTTGCAGAAGAAGAAAATTTCAACGAAACCGTACGATGCGTTTCCGGATATTATTTCCCTCAAGCAATCCGTGCCGCAGGAATTCAATAAAAATTATTACGAAAAGATAGACAAACTGAACGGCGAGGAACTTAACTTCGTCCAGCGTCTCGATTTGGATATCCTCCCAAACATCAAATATTGGGTCCGCAATCGTGAAAAGATTGATCCGTTTTATATTCAGGGCTGGAAGCGGGGCAAGTTTTACCCCGATTTCATCGCGGTTACGAAGAAAGGCGCGATCATCGCGCTCGAATGGAAAGGTGAGGACAGAATAAGCAACGAAGACACGGCGTATAAAAACGAGATCGGGGAATTGTGGGCCAAGCTCGGCGGCGGCAAGCTGCACTTTTTCTTGGTGAATAACGGGAACGTGGAAGAAACGCTGAAAGAACTGAGGAATTTATAAAATCCTCATTACTTATCGAGCGAGACGCACTCAAGATGAAGCTTAACGTTCAGCACGACGTGGGTGCCAAAATCGATCTGTTCAAAGAAACCTGCCACAAGTTTTTGAGCAAGATAAACGACCCGAAAATAGTGACGGAACGGGTCAAAAAAGATATTATAAAACTCGTTATCGACCCTCGATCCGATCAACGAAACCAATATGGCAAGAATCTGGAACAAACATAAACTAGCGAAAACCCTTCTTAAAAAGAAGGTTTTCGTTGGCATGTCCGGCGGGGTTGACAGCTCGGTCGCGGCCTGGCTTCTCAAGAAACGCGGCTACGAAGTCGTCGGCGTCTTTTTGCGCGGATGGAGCGTCGACGGCTGCGCCGACCGCGACGCCGAGGATGCCCGCCGCGCCGCGGGCGCAATCGGCGTCCCGTTCTACGTTTGGGACTTCGAGGAGGAATACCGCCGGCGGGTGGTTGACTACATGATCGACGGCTACCGCCGTGGCGTTACGCCGAATCCGGACGTCATGTGCAACAAAGAGATCAAGTTTGGCGTGTTTTTCGAGCGGGCGATGGCGATGGGGGCCGATTTTGTGGCGACGGGGCACTACGTTCGGCTGGTTCGAGGGAAGGGTCTCAGTGCCGGAATTTCGCATCTTTTCGCCGCAAAAGACACGAATAAGGATCAGTGTTATTTCCTTTGGACGCTTACGCAGAACGAGCTCGCGCACTGCCTGTTCCCGATCGGCGACTTCCGGAAGCCGGAGGTTCGCGAGCTGGCCCGCCGCGCGGGACTGCCGACAGCCGAAAAAAAGGATTCGCAGGGAATCTGTTTTCTGGGCCGCGTCAGCATGGGAGAATTTCTCCGCGCGTTCCTGCCCGAGCAGCGCGGCGCGCTCGTAACGACCGCCGGCGAAAAAATCGGCGAACATTACGGATCTCATTTCTACACCATCGGTCAGCGGCACATCGATGCCGATTTTTCGTTTCCTAAGACCGGCGGCCGCGCCGACCGGCTCCCGTTTTATGTCGCCGCGAAAGATGCGGCGACGAATACGGTGTTCGTGGCCGAAGGGGTCGGGAATGATGCGCTCTACCGGCGCGAGGTGGAACTGGGGAGCGTCAATTTGATTGCCTTGATTGCCGCTCAGGCAGTAGTGCCGACCGAGGTTTATGCTCGTGTCCGCTATCGCCAACCGCTCGCGAAAGCGCGCCTTTCGCGCAACCCGTTAGCTTCCGGTTCCGGCGGCGAAGACGGCGCGGACGTCTGGCGCCTGGTCTTTGCAAAACCGCAGAAATTCGTTGCTCCCGGGCAATCCGCCGTTTTCCATTCGAAGTCCGGCGAGATGCTTGGCGGTGGCGTCATTTTATAATACAATGCCCTTATATGCGGCAATCGAAGCTATTTTCAAAAACGGAGCGGACGCCTCCAAAGGATGAGGCGGCGCGGAACGCCGAGCTTCTGGTCCGCGGGGGATTTATCTATAAGAATTCGGCGGGAATATACTCATACCTGCCGCTCGGTTTGCGGGTGATCCGCAATCTGTCGGCTATCATCCGCGAGGAAATGGATGCGGTCGGCGGTCAGGAAGTCTTGATGTCCGCGCTCCACGACAAAAAATATCTCACCGCGTCCGGTCGCTGGGATGTTGACGTCGTCTATAAAGCGACCGCGGGTGGCGAGCGCGAGCCGCATTTCAATCTGAGCTGGACCCACGAAGAGATTATGAGCGAGGTCGCTGCCCGTTACGTCAGTTCGTATCAAGATTTGCCATTCGCGGCGTATCAAATCCAGACGAAGTTCCGGCACGAGCCGCGCGCGAAATCAGGCCTGATTCGCGGCCGCGAATTCCTGATGAAAGATCTCTACAGTTTCCATGCGACCGAGGAGGATCTCCGCGCGTATTACGCGAAGGTGGGCGACGCTTACCGCAGGATTTTCGAACGCTGCGGCCTCCATGCGATTTATACGCTGGCCGCCGGCGGGGACTTCACGGCGGGGAACACGCATGAATTCCAGGTCATAGCGCCCATCGGCGAGGACACGATTTTCGTCTGCGGATCGTGCGAGTATGCGGAAAACGAAGAAGTGTCGAAACTGGCGGAGGGCGACTCCTGCCCAACGAAATGCGGCGGCGTCATCCGGCGGGAGAAGGCGGTCGAGGTCGGAAATATTTTCCCGCTCGGAACCAAGTATGCCGAAGCGTTCAATCTGAAGTTCACCGACCGCGACAGTTCGCAAAAATTCGTCGTTATGGGCTCCTATGGCATCGGCGTCAGCCGGCTGATGGGCGTGATTGTCGAGATGTTCAACGACGAGGCCGGCATCCGCTGGCCGGCCGCCGCGGCACCGTTCCGGGCGCATCTTTTGGCGCTTGGCGGCGGCGCGGGCGATGAAGCCGCACGAAAACACGCCGATGCGGTGTATGAATATTTACAGCGTTCCGGAATTGAAGTACTCTATGACGACAGGGATGCGTCCGCCGGCCAGAAATTCGCGGACGCCGATCTGATTGGAATTCCGTGGCGCATCGTCGCGAGTCCGAAGCTCGGCGACGGCGCTGTCGAAGTGAAAGCCCGGGACACGAAGGAGGCAAAAACGGTGTCCCTGAAAGAGCTAATCGTTGAGATAAAAGAACATTCCAAAGTATAATATTACATTCATGGCGCTTTTCGATAATATCTTCAAAGATATCGGCATCGATCTTGGCACGGCGAATTCGCTCATATATATGAAGAACAAGGGGATCGTGGTGAACGAACCCTCGGTTGCCGCCGTCAACACGAAGACGAACCACGTGCTCGCGGTCGGGGATGAGGCGAAGAAAATGCTCGGTCGCGTGCCGCCGCACATCAACGTGGTGCGGCCGCTCGTGAACGGCGTCATTTCCGATTTCGAGATGACGGAGGAGATGTTGCGCCACTTCCTGATGCGGCCGAAGGCGAATGCGATGACGTCGTACCGCCGGGCGCTGCTCGCGATCCCGATCAATCTTACGGAAGTCGAGCGGAAATCAGTGGAAGACGCGGCTTTGAATGCCGGATGCGCGAAGGTTTATCTCGTCGAATCGCCGACGGCGGCCGCGCTCGGCGCCGGCATGCCGATCACGCAGCCCGAAGCCAGCTTGATCGTCGACATCGGCGGCGGTACCGCCGACATAGCGGTCATTTCGATGGGCGGAACGGTCGTGTCGCGGACACTGAAAGTTGCTGGCGACCGTTTCAATGAGGATATCATCCGTTTCGCCCACGAGGAATTCCAGCTGGCAATCGGGGAACCAACCGCCGAATATGCGAAGATCGCCGTCGGATCGGCCATTCCTCTCGATGAGCGCATTGAGGTGCCGATCCGGGGCCGCGATATGGCGAGCGGCCTTCCCCGGGAAGTCGGCATGAAAAACAACCACGTCAGGACGGCGATTTCGAAATCGCTTCGGGCAATCGTCGATTCTGTGCATGAAGTCATCGAGGATACGCCGCCGGAACTCACGGGCGACGTGCTGAAGAACGGCATTGTGCTTTGCGGCGGCGGCGCGCTGCTTCGGGGCCTCGATCATCTGCTCGAAAAGGAAACGGGGGTGAAGGTGACGGTTGCCGACGATCCGCTGACTTGCGTCGCCCGCGGTCTGGGCCAGATGGTCGATGATTTTGACGCGCACCGAGAACTGCTCGACAATCCGCTGAAACCGCTCGTGATTAATTTATGAAATGTCCTCCCGCCGCAAGCATCTCTGGGTGCTGATCGGGGCGGTCGCCGCCCTCGCGTTCGCGATTGTTTTTGAACCGGCATACGGTTGGCGCCTCCGGGCGGCGCTCGAGCCGCAGGATGTCATGTCGGCCGCCGATCCGGCTCTGCCGGCGCAAAACCAGGCGCTTGAGGCGCAACTTGCGTCGCTCGAGAGCATCGCGGCGCAGCTGCCGCAGAATAGCAGCGGCTCCATACCGGCCGTCGTTTATTCGCAGTATCCATTTGATTTCCATAACGAACTGCTCATTGGATCAGGCGCGAACCAGGGTATCGCCGTCGGAAAGGCGGTGACGTTCCAGGGCGTATTTATTGGATTGGTGGCACGGGTGTTTTCCGATGAAGCGGTGGTGCGGACGGTGTTCGATCCATCATTCAAGATGCCGGTGCGGGTTGGATCGCACGGCATCGATGCGCTCCTTGAAGGCGGGCCTGATCCGAAGGCGGCGTCGATTGCAAAAACAGCGTCCGTGGCGATGGGCGACGTGATTTATACCGCCGCCCCCGGCGTGCCGTACGGCCTGCCGGTTGCCGCTATCGCCGCGACGAGCACGTCGGCCGATCACCTGTTCCAGGAAGCATCGCTCAATTTCGCGTACGACATCAACACGGTCGAGTCGGTGCTGATCGCAAAGTAAGCCGGCCGACCGTCGCATGCTTCGATTCGCCGCCGGACTTTCGCTGTTGTTGCTCGCGCTGCTTTCGGAATCGGTGCTCGCGGCGGCGGGCTGGCGTTTCGCCGCCGCGCTCGCGGTTCTCATCGCGTTCGCTTACGTTTTCGATTTCTGGGAGCTGGCGGTATTCGACCTCCTGGCGGTTTTTGCGCTGAACTGGGAGCCGGCGATCGGTGGGTCAATAATCGCGTTCGCCGCGTTGCCGCTCGCCGCCTATGTCGTCCGGCGGCTGATTCCCGCCGAGCCGCTCTTCGCGGCGCCGGCGGGGATTGTGGCGGGCTTCCTCCTGTTCTACGCCGTTTCGGCTCCGGCGTATGCCGCGGGCCATTCGCTTCGGATCTTCGCGGATATCGTTATTGGTTTGATGGTCGGAGAGCTTGCGGTATTATGTATGGCATGAAGCGGCGGCACGAACGGGAACTGGCGTTTGAAGATTCGCTGAGCGACGATTGGAGCCGGGATATCCGCGTTGCCGAAGTGCCGATCGGCAACCGGCCGCTCTGGTATCTCGGCGCCGCGATTTTCGCGATTGCTGCGCTCATCGCCGGCCATGTCGTATACCTCGACGCAGCCCGCGGCGCCTATTACGGTACGCGGGCGGTGGACAACGTGGCGAGCGAAAACGAAACGCCGGCGCCGCGCGGCGAAATTTTCGACCGTGAGGGAAACGTGCTGGCGGAGAATCAGCCGTCGTTTTCGGCACTGCTCGACTTGCGGGCGTTTTCAAACAATCCGCAGATGCGCAGTTCGACGGAAGCTGCGGCCGAATCGGTGCTTGGCATAACGCCCGATGCGTTCGCCTCGCTGGTGGCGGGCGCCGGTATGAGCGATTATGCGGCGCCCGTCGTCCTTGCCGAAAATTTGTCGCCGTCGCAGCTCGTGAATCTCCAGGCGCTCAATCTGCCGACCGTCAAGCTGCAGAGCGACTTTGTCCGGCAGTATGCGAACGGACCCGTTTTTTCTTCTGTTATTGGCTACACCGGCCGGCCAACACCCGCCGATTTGAAAGCGGACCCGACGCTTTCAGCGAACGACTTGACTGGTAAAGCCGGCATCGAGGCGTATTACGATAAGGAGTTGCGCGGGGCGCCTGGCGTGAATGTCCAATACGAGAACGCGTTCGGACAGGTACTGGGGCAGGGTCAGCGCTCCGACCCGCAGGCCGGAACGGCCATCCATCTCACGATCGACGGCGGCCTGCAGCAGTATTTTTATCAGGCGATGGCGGCCGGCCTCGCGTCGCTTGGTCGCACGGTCGGCCTCGGTCTCGCAATCAATCCGCAGAACGGACAGATTCTGGCGCTCATCAATTTGCCGAGCTACGACAACAATGCGTTTTCGACGCCGGGCGCCACGAGTTCCATTGCGGAAATCACGGACTGGCTCACGTCGCCCGATCGGCCGCTCTTCAACCGGACGGTAAGCGGCAATTTTAATCCCGGTTCGACAATCAAGCCGCTCGACGGCGTCGCCGGACTTGTGGATGGCGTGATTACGCCCGGCCGCACTGTTTTTTCGCCCGGCTATCTCATGGTGCCGAATCCGTACGATCCGTCGAAGCCGACGAAATATCTCGATTGGCGTTATCAGGGAACGGTCGATCTCGCATCGGCCCTCGCGCAGTCGTCCGACGTTTATTTCTATCTTGTGGGCGGCGGCTCGCCCGTTTCGACGCCGATGCTGAACGATCCGCGTGATTACGGCATCGCGGGCCTCGGCATCTCGCGACTCCACGAATGGTGGCAGACCTTTGGCCTCGGAAAACCGACCGGCATTGATCTTCCCGGCGAGGCGTCGGGATTTCTGCCGACGCCGGCCTGGAAGCAGTCGAAGATGGGAACGCCCTGGCTGCTCGGCGACACGTACAACGTCGCGATCGGACAGGGAGATTTGCTCCTTACGCCGCTCCAGCTTCTTAGTTACATCGGCGCGATCGCGAATGGCGGCAGCATTTATCGTCCGTATCTGAACGCCAGTTCGACGCCGTACGTCAATATCGATCTTACGAAATACGCGTCGGAAATCAGCGATGTGCAGGCCGGCATGCTTGCGGGAGTGTCGTCTCCTCTCGGAACATCGTACACCCTCCATGGTCTGCCGTTCTGCATCGCCGCGAAAACCGGCAGCGCTCAGGTGCATGACAACTCGCAGGAGAACGCGCTTTTCGTCGGCTACGCTCCGTGCGATAATCCGCAGATCGCGCTTCTCATCCTCGTCGAAAATTCAAAACAGGGGAGTTTGAACGCGGTTCCGATAGCGGGGAACGTGTTAAACTGGTATTATCAGAACAGAATCCATGCCTGAGCTCCGCCAAGATCTGGTTTCCGGCGATTGGGTGATTATCGCTCCCGGCCGCGAAAAGCGTCCGCATTTTTTGTCGGAACCGAAACGAATCCGAAAACCGTCGCCCAAAGAGACGTGTCCCTTCGAGGATCTTGAGGCGTCCGGAAATCGACCGATTGCGCTTTACCCGGCCGGCGCGAAATCGTGGAAGATCGCGGTAGTACCGAATAAATATCCGGCACTCGTTCACGGCGGAGAATGCGCCGTGCCGCTCCGGGAAGGCATCTATACGATGAAAGACGGCATCGGAGATCATTGGCTTATTATCGGACGTGATCATAAAAAAAATTTTGCGGCGCTCCCGCTTGCTGACGCGGTTGACCTGTTTCGGGCGATCCAGGACCGGTATCGCGCCGCCGCGGAAGATCGGTGCGTCGAATATGCGACGGGATTTTTTAACTGGGGACCGCTTGCCGGGGCGTCGGTGTGGCATCCGCATTATCAGTTTCTGGCGATGCCTGCGGTTCCGGCGCATATCGCGCGATCGCTTCGGAACGCCGAGGCGTATTTCAAGAAGCGCGGCGCGTGCGCCCGTTGTGCGGTCATTGCGTTCGAGCGGCGGGAAAAGAAACGGGTGATTGCGGAAAATGCCCGCGCGATCGCCGTCGCGCCGTACGCTTCGAAATCGCGCTACGAGGTGAGCGTGATGCCCAAGCGGCACGCAGTTGCGTTCGAGGCGGCGTCGACGGAGGTTCTGCGGGACACGGCGGCGATTCTGCAGGAAGTGCTGCGAAGCATCAAGAAACGGTTGAATGATCCCGACTTGAATTTTTTCATCCATAGCGCTCCGATTGACGGCCGGCCCTATCCGCACCATCACTGGCATATCGAAATCATGTCCCGGATTCCGCCGCCGCAGGCCGGCTTCGAATTTTCCACCGGTGTTTATATCACGACGATCGCGCCGGAAGCGGCGGCGCGGCTGCTCAAAACATAGCGGCGCCGCGAAACGAAAACGACCAATAAAACATCATGGCGTACGAACCATCATCTAAAATTCCGCGTTCGCGTTCAGTCACTATCTTTACGGCTGCTGCGTTTGCGCTGGTGCTGGGCGGTATGGTTTGGGCCATTGCCGTGCTCGCCGGCACCGCCGCGGCAAATCCGCTGATTCTGCATTTCGACGATTTGGCGGGGATTACTCACGTCGGCGGAACGGCTAACTTGGCGATTCTCGGCGTTTTTGGCATGGTGGTGGTGGCGGTGAACACCGCGATTGCGAGGGAGCTTGACGGGCGAAACCGGATTTGGAGCCGGTTCCTAACCGCCCTAACGCTCGTTTTCGCCGTCTTGCTTTTTATCGCATTCGCGGCTATAATGAACGTCAATGTCTAAGGAACCAAAACAAAAGAGCGGCGATTTCGCCGTTATAGCGACGGGAGGCAAGCAATATCGCGTTTCTGTCGGCGAGCATCTTGCGGTTGAAAAGCTTGATCCATCGCAGGACGGCGGAGTCGTGTTTGATCGGGTTTTACTCCGCGCGATCGGCGGCAAGGTGGAAATGGGCGCGCCGCACATTGCGGGCGCGAAAGTTGAGGCAAAGATTCTGGGGGACTTCAAGGATAAAACGAAGATTGTCTTCAAATATCATTCAAAGACGCGGTTCAAGAAGAAGAAGGGTCATCGCCAACCGCATACGAAAGTCGAAATTTTGAAGATATAGTAAAAAATCCGGACTTATGTCCGGATTTTTTAGTTTACGTAGAAAACGCTGCTGCTTGGTGTGCCGGGCGGAATTTCGCCGGTTTGGTTCGGGAGCAGATATTTGATGTGTCGCGTTTCCCGTGATGACGTAGTGAACGAATCGGTGATAAACATGACGGTTTCCGCCGGCACCGGAACGCCGCGGGCAAGAACGCCGCCCGCGTTCACGACGACATATTTGGAAGTGGCGGCGGGCAGGGCGTTGATGGCATTGCCGGTTGCGACGTAGTCGGCATTGAAAGCGCCGGGCACGTTCGGGTTTTGCGCCCAGGTGACGAAAT
>JAJXYP010000078.1 GCA_021780545.1 bacterium | reverse complement strand
ATACCTTAACCCGCGATTTGATCCGGCGGAAATCGAGAAAGAGCGCGGCGTTATTATTGAGGAGATCAATATGTACGAAGACACGCCGGCGCGCAGGGTTGGAGAGGTGTTGATGTCGCTTGTCTACGGCGATCAGCCGGCCGGTTGGGATGTCGGCGGGCGGAAGGAGATTGTCCGGCGGCTCGGCAGGGAGGATTTCCTGCGGTATCGTACGGAGCGTTATGTGGCGGCTGGAACGGTGGTTGTCGTGGCGGGCGCCTTTGATAAAAAACGGGTTACGGAACAAGTTCGGACGTTTTTCGGTTCCTTGCCGCGTCGCAGGGTTGCAGCCAAGCCGAAAACCCATGAACGACAGGCGGCGCCCCGCGCCATTTCGGCGTATAAAGATTCCGGGCAAAGCCATCTCGCGTTCGGTTTTCGGGCGTTTGATCTTTTTGACCGTCGCCGTTACGCCCTTGACGTCCTGGCGGATCTTTTAGGCGGCGGCATGAGCTCGCGGCTTTTTAAGCGGGTCCGGGAGGAGCTTGGCGCCGCGTATTACATCGACGCCGATGCCGAATTGTATCTCGATCACGGCATTTTTACGATCGGCGCGGGCGTCGATCACGGGAAGATCGAAACCGTCATGTCCGTGATCCTCGAAGAATGCCGCCGGACGCGGGATGAGCTCGTGCCGCTTGCGGAGCTGCAGCGGGTGAAGGACCATATGGCGGGAGGCATCATCCTGGGTCTCGAGACTTCGGATGCCCTGGCTGGATATTACGGCGGCCAGGAAATCCTTACCAAAAAGCTTTTGCCACCGGAAACGATAATTGATAGGATAAGAAAAACGACCGCCGCCGAGGTCCGCGCCGCCGCGCGCGCCGTGTTCCGGGGCAACAGGCTCAACTTCGCCGTCATCGGCCCGTACCGCGGCACGAAATCGTTCCGCAAGATATTGAAACTGTAAATGGAACGAAAAAATTTTGACATCACTTGGGAGAGCATGTGGCGGATACTCGTATTCGTCACGATTGTCGCGGTTCTCTACCAGGGCCGGCAGATCGTTCTCGGCCTCTTTCTTGCCATTATCATCTCGTCGGGACTCGAGGGGATCGTGAATGCGCTCGAACGGATCGGTTTACCCCGCAGCATCAGTGTCATTTTGATCTTTTTGCTTGCGGTCGTCTTGCTCGTGTTCGTTATCTACGCCATCGTGCCGATTCTGATTGTCGAATTGAACACGATTTTCACGAGCGCCGGGACGAATGCGACCGGAGGCCTGGGCGTGCTTTTAAGTCTGAAATCTCAATCGTTGTCGAATGCGATTTCGAAATATTCGGCCCAGTTTTTGAGCGGCAGCTCGCCGCTTGATCTTTTCTCCGGCGCACTCGGCGGATTCGGCTTGGCGTTTGCGGTCATCATCAGTTCGTTCTATTTGAGTTTGAGCGAGGATGGCGTTGAGCGGTTTTTAAAGGTGGTGACGCCGCCCGACTACGAACCGCTGGCACTCAAGATTTACAGCCAATCCCGCCGGTTGATCGGTTCGTGGTTTCGCATGCAGCTGGTGCTCAGCATGATCATGGGCGTCATGGTGTGGGTCGGCCTCGCGCTCCTCGGCGTGCCGTACGCTTTTCTGATCGCCTTCGTCGCGGCGGTCGCCGAGCTGGTACCCTTCGTCGGACCGATTATTTCGGGCGCCGCGGGCGTCGTGACGGCGATGACAATTTCGACGACCCTCGTATTCTATACGCTGATCTTTTTCGTCGCGGCCCAACAGATCGAATCCAACCTGCTTGTGCCGCTCCTGTCGCGTCGTTCCGTCGGCCTCCATCCCGTCATCGTCATCGTGGCTCTCCTTATCGGAGCCGAGATCGGCGGATTCCTCGGCGTTGTCATCGCCGTTCCGGCCGCCGCGGTATTCCAGGAGGTGATCCAGGAATGGTCGACCAAAAAACGGGCCGTTCCGGCAGGCGATTAACCTCTCGGCCGCGGCGCATTAAAACGGCATTTTTCCCATGGACTCCCGATTTTATATCACAACTCCGATTTATTATGTGAATGACCGCCCTCACATCGGCCACGCGTATACGACGTTCGCCGCGGATGCGTTGGCGCGCTGGCGCCGCGCGCGGGACGAAAACGTCCTTTTTACGACCGGCGTCGACGAGAATTCGCAGAAGACGGTAGATGCCGCCGCAAAGACGGGAGAGGATCTCCGTGCGTACACCGACCGATTGGCGGAGCTTTGGGAATCGACCTGGAAACAGCTCGGTATTTCAAACACCGATTTTATCCGGACGACGGAGGATCGCCACACAGCTGTCGTGAACGATATCTGGACGCGCATCGATGCCGCCGGCGATTTGTACCGAAGCCGCTACGAAGGATGGTATTGCAAGGGGCACGAGGCGTTCCTTTCCGAGGACGAGTTGACGCCGGACGGGCTGTGTCCCGACCACCGCGTGAAACCGGAACTGGTTTCCGAGGAAAATTATTTCTTCCGGCTTTCCAAATACCGCCAGCCGCTGCTCGATTTTTATGCCGCGCATGCCGACTTTGTCGCGCCGGCAAACCGATTCCGGGAAGTGGCGGCCTTCGTGGAGGCCGGCCTTGAAGATATCAGTTTTTCCCGTGAACGAAAGGAGGGGCGCGCGGAATGGGGTATTCCGGTGCCCGGCGATTCGCACCAGGCGATTTATGTCTGGGCGGACGCGCTCGTGAATTATATCTCGGCAATCGGTCTCGAGGGATGGGAGGAGCATCCGGCGGATGTTCATGCGGTTGGCAAAGACATCCTACGGTTTCATGCCGTAATTTGGCCGGCGATGCTGATGTCGGCCGGTTTGCCGCTGCCGGGGCAGGTGATCGCGAACGGATTTCTGACGGTCGACGGGGTGAAGATGTCGAAATCGCTCGGGAACGGGGTTGATCCGCTCGACCTTGCGGCGCGCTACGGCGGCGGAGCGGCGGGCATCGACGCAGTCCGGTATTTTCTCCTGCGCGAAGTTCCCTATGGACAGGATGGTGATTTTTCTGAGGCGAAGATGAAAGAACGGTACAACGGCGATCTGGCGAACGGTCTCGGGAATTTCGCCGCGCGGGTGCTCGCTCTGGCGGAGAAAGAAACAGCCGCGCGCGGGTTCCTTGCGCCGCCCATATCGGGCGCCGACCGTGAGTTTGCGAATGTGCTTGCCGACCTTGAACGGGCGGTGGACGCAAAAATGGGCGAGCTTCGATTCCACGACGCGCTCGCGTCTGTCTGGGCCGCGATTGCCTTCGGTGATCGGTACGTCAACGAAAAGAAAGCGTGGGAAATAGCCGACGACGCGGCCCGGAACGAAACGCTGTTCAACCTGGTGACGCTGCTTTCGGGCATTGCAACCGTGCTTGTGCCGTTCCTGCCGGGCACGGCGCAGAAGATAGCCTATGCTATCGAGCGGAGCGGGGACGGTACGCTCAAAGCCCGCAAAATTGAAGCGCTTTTCCCGCGGATGGCGCAATAGCAAAGAATAGCAGAATATAACCGGCGATCGTTTTGGGGTGATGCTATTGCAAGAGTCCTGCGATGCGCTCGCGATA
>JAJXYP010000033.1 GCA_021780545.1 bacterium | reverse complement strand
GGCACCGACGAAACCGGAATGCCCCGCGCGGCGGCAGCGGCAAGATCGATATGATCGAAGCCAGTCGAAAGCGTCGCGATGAATTTCAGGTTGGGCAGTGCCGCGATGGTCGCCGCATCCACCGGCGAATCCATAAAAATCGCCGCAATATCGAAGTTCGTGTCCGCCGGCAGAGAATCCTTGCCGAGCGGTTTTTCCTCGAACGAGACATCGAACCCCGCTGTCCGCAGCTGATTGCCGATATATTCCTTCCCCTCCCCCCACCGATTAAAATTGAAAAACGTTATTTTTTGTGCCATATCCTAAGTATACCACGCTCCCGCGATGCGCGATGCTTATTTTTTTCTTCCGACCTCCTTTTCTTTTTTCGCCACAACAATCGTCGTTCCGACCACCGTGTCGGGATTGAGCGACATGCTTTCGATGCCGCAACCGACGAGAAATTCTGCGAATTCCGGGTAATCGGATGGCGCCTGGCCGCAGATGCCGATATATTTCTTTTTCCGGCGGCAGATGCCAACGACTTCCTCAATCAGTTTTTTCACCGCCGGGTTGTTCTCGTTCGAAACGCGGCTCACAATACCGGAGTCCCGGTCGAGGCCGAGAGTAAGCTGGGTGAGGTCGTTTGATCCGATCGACATGCCGTCGAATATTTCTAAAAATTCATCGGCGAGGAGCACGTTCGACGGAATTTCGCACATGACATAAACGGGCGAGGAAAGTTTACCCTCCTTCATGGCCGCAACCACGCGCCGCCCTTCCTCCGGCGTCCGGCAGAACGGCACCATCGGGATGACATTATCAAGCCCCATCGATTCCCGGACTTTCTTAATCGCGGCAATCTCGAGCATGAACGCCGGTTTGAATTTCGGATCGTAATACCGGGAGGCGCCGCGCCAGCCAATCATGGGATTTTCCTCTTTTGGCTCATACACTTCCCCGCCAAGCAAGGTCCGGTACTCATTCGATTTGAAGTCGGAGAACCGGACAATCACGTGATGCGGCCAGAACGCCGCGCCGATCTTTGCGACACCGAACGCCAGATTGTCCACGTAATATTTCACCGGATCGTTCCAGCCGTTCATTTTCGCCGCAATCGCCCGCTGCACGGACGGCGCCTGCTTCGAAAGATTGAGGAGTGCCATCGGATGAATGCCTATCTTCGACGCAATAATGAATTCCTCGCGGGCAAGGCCAACGCCGGCGTTCGGCAGGCGCGAAATTTCGAATGCGCTGTCGGGGATGGCGACGTTCACCATAATGTTCGTCTTCGTCTTCGGAATCTTCTTCAGGTCGTGTTCGACCACGCGGAAGCGGAGTGCGCCGCGATATACGGCTCCGGCACTTCCGGTCGTGTCAACCGTAATCAATTCTCCCGTTTTAAAGGTGCGGGTAGCCTTTTCGGTGCCGACGACCGCCGGAATGCCGAGTTCGCGTGACACGATCGCCGCATGCGACGTCCGACCGCCCTTGTCGGTCACGATGGCTGCCGCCATTTTCATGATGGGCTCCCAATCCGGATCGGTCATCGTGGTCACGAGGATTTCGCCCTTTCGGAATTCATCGATATGTTTCGTATCGAGTATCACCCGCGCGCGGCCGGTCGCGATCTTCGATCCCACGGACGAGCCCGCGGCCGCCGGTTCTTTCTTCTCAAGCGGAACATATTCGCGCACCTTCGAAACGTCCTGATTCGCATGGACGGTTTCCGGACGCGCCTGGACAATATAGATTTGGCCCGTCTCGCCGTCCTTCGCCCATTCCATATCCATCGGCGTCCATTTTTTATAATGCTCCGAATAATGTTCCTCGATGATCATCCCCCACCGCGCAAGCTGTGCCGCTTCGCGGTCGCTTAGCACAAACGTATCACGTTCGCGCCCGCCCGTCGGCACGATTTTCGTCTGCTCGATTGCCGCGCCGCGGTGATAAATCATCTTTCGCAGTTTGACGCCAAGCTTTTTTTCGATGATCGGCTCGGCCACTTTCCGTCGAAGCCCCTCCTTCCAGACAATAAATTCATCCGGCGTGACTTCGCCTTTCACGATCATTTCCCCGAGGCCCCAGGATCCGTTAATGAGGACGATGCCGGCGAACCCCGATTCGGTGTCAAGGGAAAACATGACGCCGGAACAGGCCTTGTCGGACCGCACCATTTTTTGCACACCGGCGGAAAGCGCTATTTTCAGATGGTCGAAACCCCGGTCGGCGCGATACGAAATGGCGCGATCGGTGAAAAGAGACGCCATCGTGGCGCGCACGGCCCGTAGTACTTCGTCCGCGCCGCGGATGCCGAGATAGCTTTCCTGTTCGCCGGCAAAGCTCGCGCCGGGCAAATCCTCGGCCGTCGCCGACGAACGGACGGCGACGTCCGCGTTCTTTCCGTACCGCTTTTCAAGCTTTCGGTAGCCGGCCGCGATTTCTTCCGCGAGATCGTCGGGGAACTCGGCGCGCATCATCGCGTCGCGCACCTTCTTGCCGCGCCGCGCCAAATCGGCGAGGTTTTTCGTATCAAGTCCGGCCAACGTTTTCTCGATGAAGTCGTCCAGTCCCGTTTTCTCGAAGAAATAGAAATAGGCGCTTGCCGTGACGACAAAACCCGACGGCACCGGCACGCCTTTGGCGCCGAGCGTCCGGATCATTTCGCCGAGCGATGCGTTCTTCCCGCCGACTTCGGAAACATCCTTAATGCCAACCTCCTCGTATGCCGCGATATGTTTATTTTTTACCATCGATAAAATGAAATTATGATTTATATTTCAAGGCGATAATGAGATCTGACACGTTCGAACCCGTGTCGCCGGTCATCACATACTGGCCGACAGATTCAAAAAAAGGATAGGTATCGCTTGCCGCAACCGCCGCCTCCGGTTGAAGTCCGGCTCTTACCGCCGCCTCTTTAGTTATCGTATCACACAGCGCACCCGCAAACGGTCCATGATCGCGTCCGTCGGAAGCAAGCGAAAGAATTTCTTCGTCCTTCTCAATGCGGCCGAGCCCCGCCGCGGCAAGCGTTAAATTACGGCCGCCGCGGCCGTTGCCGCCGACCCGGACCGTCATCTCTCCGCCCCATAAAAAAACGGTGCCCGGAGTGGCGGCAGAAATATCGTCGTTTATCATTTGCGCCGCTTCGATCGCATCCATCGAAAGTTTGGCATCTTTGATTTCGGATCGATAACCGAGCGCTCCCGCTTTCCGTTTCATCGCTTCGAGCGCCCGTTCGTTCGATACGATGATGAGATTGGCAACGCGTTCAAAGTAACATTCTTCCTTTGGCGTTTCGATGAGGCCGCATTGTTCAATCGATCGGCGTTCAAGTATCCCGAAGCGCCGCAGAATTTCCGCGGCGTCGGCGACGGTCGTCTCGTCGCGCACCGTCGGGGCCGAAGCAATCGTTCCAAGTTCGTTTCCGGGCACATCCGAAAACACGAGTGAAATCACGCGCGCCGGATACGCATAGCGAGCAAGCCACCCGCCGCGCGCAAGCGAGAGATGCTTCCGAACCGTATTCATTTCCTGGATAGCGGCTCCCCGAGCCGTAAGCTCCTTAAAAATGGCGGATTCTTCGCGATTTGCCCGGTTTTCCGGCAGAAAAAGCAGCGTGGAGCCGCCGCCGGACACCACGAAAAGCACAATATCACGCTCCGTCAAATCCCTAAGAACGCCGACTACCGCTTCAGCCGCCGCCAGATTATCATCGGACGGCAACGGATGCGTCCCGCGAAACGTTTTGAGATGCGCCGACGGCGCGCAGGATTTCACGTCAATAACGACCCCCCCTGATAACCGATCGCCCAGGACCTCTTCGACAATCGGCGCGGAATCCGCAGCGCACTTGCCGACCGCCACGAATATCACGCGTCCGGCTGATGCCAGGTCAATCGCGATATTTTCTCCGACGGATAGTTTGTCGCCCTCGCGGCGCAATGCTCCCCGTACGACGGCGGCCGTGTCAACCGCCGCAAGTCCGGCCTCCGCGATCGCCAAAACATCTCGCCGGGCCGGGGTTATCGCAAGCGCCTCGGCGTTCCGTATTTTCATATTTTTATTCTACCATCAGTCGACCACCATAACCCGCTCGCCGCTCATCTGCTCCCGCGGTACGCGGATCAGGAACGACGTGAACGAACCGATAATCACCACCCAGGCCGCAATTTCAAAAACCGTCGCGTACCCCGCCACCTGCGCCTTGAGCTCAATCAATCCGATAAACTGCTGGAGCGCCGGCGCGCCGATACCGCGAAAGATGCTCTGCTGGGCGATGTTGAGAACATTGCCATTGATCGAGTTGGTGAGAATAGTGCTGAAAATGGCGACGCCGAATGCGCCCGAAATGTTCCGCACGAGCGCAAGAATCGCCGACGCCTCGCCGATATCTTCGTGCGGCACCGCAACGGCAACCAGATTCGTCCGCTGAGCCATGCCGAAACCGAGTCCGAACGCCATGATGGACATCGGGATGGAAAGCTCAAGCACGGTCGAACGGGCGTCGATCCCCGCGAGCATCAAAATGCCGACGCCCGCGACAAAAGTGCTGGCGAAAATCACGATGCTTGGCTTCACTTTCCCGATCAGGCGACCGCCGATCGGAGCAGCCGCCATCAGCGCGATGGCAAGCGGTATGAAAAGATAACCAGTTTGCGTGGCGTTGTATCCGAGGAACGTTTCAGCAAAAATCGGAATCAGGAAAATCGCTCCGATGAGAGCCATGAACACGATGAAATTGTTTATCAGAGTGTTTATAAAAATCCCGATTTTGAAAAATTCCAAATTGACGATTGGCTCATCTTCGCGGGTTTCGATGAAATAGAAAATCAGGGCGAAGAGTACGGTAACCGCATACCAGAAGATGCTGTCGAAGGACATCCAGCCCCAGGTCTGTCCCTGATCAAGAACGAGCGTGAGGCCGAAAAGCGCGACGCCAAGCGTTATCGAGCCCCACCAGTCAAAAGAAACACTCCGCTTTTCGCCTACTGATTCATCAATAAAAGCGAGCGCAAGGAATAAACCAATGACGCCAAGCGGTACATTGATGAAAAACACCGAGCGCCAATTAAAATTGTCGATGAGCGGTCCGCCGATCAGGGGGCCGAACACTGACGCAGCCGCAAAAGCAGACGACCAGATACCAAGCGCCTGCGCCCGTTCCTTGAGATCGGTGAACGTCACCGCAAGAATAGCCATCGCCGTCGGGTAGTCTGCCGAAACGGCGAAGCCCTGGATAACGCGGAATACGATCATGGACGTCAGATTCCACGCGACGGCGCACAGTCCGGAAGCGATAATGAAACCGATGAAACCAATCAGATAAATACGCTTGCGGCCGGCGGTATCGCCAAGTTTGCCCCAAACCGGCACAAAAACGGCATTCGCGAGGATGTATGCCGTGGATATCCAAGCCGCATCGGTGACATTGATGCCAAAATCGCCGATGATTTTTGGAAGCGCCAGGTTGACGACTGTCTGATCAAGCCGCCCCAGGAACGTCCCAAATATGACCGTTACGAGCACCCACCAGCGCCATTTATTGTTTTCCATAACCCCCGTCGTCCGCTATTGCGGATAGACCCAGATCCGGGCCGACATGCCGTTCTTGAGCTGCGGATACTTCGCCAAATCGAATCGGACATAAACATCGAACTGATTCGTCGGCCGCTGATCCGAAATATTGAATACCACGCTTGTTTGTTCTGCGCTCGGCGCAACTTCATCGACGACGCCCTTAAAGACCTCCGATCCGAATGCATCGACCGTAAAGGTCGCCGGATCGCCGACATGGACGTCGGCCAGGCCCTTGTTCTCATCGAGGTGCCCCACGACCCGCAGTTGGGTCGGGTCGATCATCGTCACGACCGTCCCTTGCCCCGTAAGCGTGTTTTCATATTGGCCGATATTCTGATTCACCGAAACGATTTCACCGGCAGTTTTGGCTTCAACAATTTCGCTCCCGACGCGCGCCACCGGTTCATTCGCTGTTACCAAATCGCCGTCTTTCACGAAAACCGCCTCGAGCACGCCTGAATTCACCGGCGACAGATTAATAAGCGGCGCCTGAATCACGGACTGATCGATATAAACCGTTTTCGCGGAGACATAAAACCAGGCGCCGCCGCCAATAATGCCGGCAACAATCAGGGCGCCGAATACCGCATACATAACCTGTTTCCGGTTCTTCATAATGGAATAGATACGGTTAGAAGTTTGAAAGTGATTGTCCGACCGAAATGCCGGAGGTGATTTCCGTCATGCCGTCATCGCCCGTGATGCCGACCGTGACTGACTGGCGCACGAAAGTCGATCCCGAAGGTATGAGGACATAATATTGGTTGCCGCTGTTGATAACGAGCCGCGAAGGCACTTCGACGACATTATCGTGTTCCGCAAGGATAATGCGGGCGTTGCCCGTCATGCCGTCCTTAATCTGCGGTTCGGCTTTCGTGAAATGAAGCGTGACAAGATACGCCGGAGCGCCGTTGCGCTGCGTCTCCACGCTGTCTACCGTCGTGACGATTGCCGGGAACGCGGTTCCTGAGCCGAACGCATCAAGTGTTATCTGCGCCGCATCGCCGGTTTTGATATTCGCCACGTCCGCTTCCGAGGCATAAGCATCAATCTTCAGTCCTCCATTGTTGACGAGCGACAGCACCGGAACGCCCGGCGTAACCACCTGTCCCACCTGAGCCGTAAGATTCTGCACCGTGCCGGAGAACGGAGCGACGAGCTGCGCGTTGGCAAGCGCGACCTGGGCCGCCGATTGCGCCGCCTGCGCCTCCGCAACCGCCGCCTGCTGAGCCGCTATTTCCTGCGGCGTCGATCCTGCTTCGGCGAGCGAGAGAGTCCCTTGCGCGCCCGACAGCGCTGACTCGGCCGCGGTATCCGCGGCAATGGCGGCGTTGACTTCTGTCCGGGCCGCAACTACCTCCGCTTTATATCCGGCGAGCGCCGACGACGTGATGGTTGAATCCGGAATGGCATCGTTCACCGCAATGGCGATGTTATTGAGATAGGCCTGTATCGGCGGCAGCGCCGTATCGGCAACCGATACGGCAGCCGGCGTCCCAAGCACGTTCCGCCAGGAATCGAGCGATGCTTCGAGCGCCACTCGCTCATTTTCAATATTGTTGACGAGCTGCGTATCCGCAACCTGGACGAGGAACGTCGGATTGTTGGTCCGCGGGTTGTTGAAAAGATTGTCCGTCTGGTTGTGAATCGCGTCATCGGCGGCGGCGTACGCATTACCGACATCGACCGCGAGCGCCGCCTTCGCATTCGTGACGGCTGTCTGATCGAAGGCGATCTGCTCCGGCCGCGTTCCGGCCTGAAGTTCCGCGAGTTTCGCGTTCGCCACTGCGAGTGCCGCCGATGCCTGCTGTACATTTGCCTCGAGCGACGCGGTGTTTAGCGTAGCAAGCACCGTTCCGGCGGCAACCGCCTCACCCTCCTGCGTATCAACCGACACAATCTCGCCGCCTTCCTGGAATGAAAGATCGGCGTTGTTTTCGGCGAAAACGACGGCTGACTCGTTCAGTGATTCAATTACATTGCCTTTCGTCGCCGTAACTGCGCCGAAAGAAGGCGCCTGGCTTGATCCAATATACCAGACCGCGCCGACCGCCGTCACCGCGGCAACCGCGCCGACCACCCACAACGCCAGATATTTTTGAAAAATATGTTTCATGATTCCTGCCCTGCTATTTTTGTTAATATTTCGACTAACGCCTGCTCCTCGCGCGCATCAAGCACCGAAAACAGCCGTTTGATGGCCGCCGTGCGATCCTGCATCCCCCGCTTCATCAGCTGGCGCGCCTTCGGCGTCAGCGCAACGCGGACAGCGCGGCGGTCTTTCGGATCGACGACGCGCCGCAGGAGGCCGATGCCCACCAATCCTTCGATAAGCAGGGTCGCCGCGGGCGGCGTTACGGAGAAATGCTCCGCCACGTCCCGCATCAACGGCTTTCCGACGGACCCTACATACCGCATCACCTCGAAGTGCAGCCAGGAATAACGACTTTTGCGCCCGCCCTCCTTCATTTCCTCCTTCATCCGCCGGCCGATGACAAAAAGCAGCGACATCAGAATCGTGGAACGGTTTTTCATCCGGGCGCTTGGCATAATAGTTAGGTTACTTAACTATTATACCGGTACGCGGCGCCCTGTCAATGACCGGACTTTCAAGGGCCGATCGCTATCGCGGCAAAGAGTAGCACCATGACGGCAAGCGATGCAAAAAATAAAAGCCGGGCCTGCTGTTCTTCGCCGTCTCGCGCAAAATACAACCTGACGGCAAGCACGAGCCAGACAATACCGAGAACCGCCGCGATAATGCCGTAAATCGGGCCCGCGGCGCCGATGAAGTACGGCGAAGGCGCCACGACGGCGAACGCGGCCGCGTATGCTACAATCAGCGCTTTGGTTTTCTGCATCCCGCGCGCAACGGGGTAAACAGGAATCCCGGCGGCGGCATAATCGCCAGCCCGGTAGATCGCGATCGAAAGAAAATGGGGCATCTGCCAGAACACCATAATCAGAAAAAGGATCCCCGCCGCCGGATCGAGACGCCCCGCCGCGGCGGCGTAACCGACGACCGGCGGAACGGCGCCCGCCAGGCTTCCAACAAGCGAGCCGTGAACCGTCGCGCGTTTTGCGGCGCTGTAAAGAAAAATATAAGCAAGAAATCCGGCGGCCGCTACATCGCCCGCGATCGCGTTGACCCCGATGTAAAGCATGGCGAATCCCGCGGCGCCGAGCACGGATCCGAAGACGAGCGCCGCGCGGGCGGAAACAGCGCCGGTCACGAGCGGGCGCTCCTTTGTGCGCGCCATCGCCGCATCAATACCGCGATCGATGTAATTGTTGAACACGCAAGCAGACGCCATCACGAGCGCAAGTCCAACGAGCGCCGCGGCGAGCACCGGCCAATCAACCGCGCCCGTGATGCCCCGCGAAGCAAGCGCGAATCCGCCAATCAGCGGAATCAGGTTGCCGTACACCAAGCCAGGTTTCGCAAGCGAGTAATACTTTTTCATTCGCTCTGGTTGATCATGTATTCGTTCATCTGCGCCGGCGTCATGTTGTAATTCAGATTCGCCATAATCCACAGGGATCCGCCCACAATGATTGCGACGATCAGCGCCATAAAAATAAACAGCGCCAGATTCCAGCGGCGCGATCCCCGCGCTCCGAGGCGGAGGAAAAACACCATCTGGACGACAAGCTGCACCGCGGCGATTGCGACAAGCGCCGCCGCCAGAAACGGATGCGCAAACACGACGTGGCCGGAAGCCGCATGCAGCGCAACCAAGCCGAAGGCCAAAGCCGTCAGGAAGACCGATAGCAGATAACCGCTCAGATAATGTTTCATGGCTTTACATGACGCCCATCAGATATACGATGGTGAAAATAAAGATCCAGACAATATCGAGAAAGTGCCAGAAAAGACCGAGCAAGCTCACGCGCCGCGCCATTTTCGGCGTCAGCGACCGCGAAGCCGCAATCTGGACTATAAGCACCGCCATCCAAAGCAGGCCCGCCGCAATATGCAATCCGTGCGTACCGACGAGCGTAAAGTATGACGTAAGAAACCCGCTCCGCTGCGGTCCGTTTCCGGAACGGACTAGCCGCGTAAACTCCGTCATTTCCATCGCGAGGAACGCCGCTCCAAGCGCGAAGGTTGCGGTAAGCCAGCCGAGAACGCCGCGCTTACTTCCCCGGTAGGCCGCGAGCGACGCGAGGCCCGCCGTAAAACTACTCGTGAGCAGAATCAACGTCTCCCCGAATACGAACGGCAAACTGAATATTTCGCTGCCGGCCGGTCCGCCGGCTACGTTTCCCCGAAGCACGGCGTATGCGGCAAAGAGCGCGCCGAACAGCAGGCAGTCGCTCATGAGGTACGCCCAAAAACCAAAATACCGCTTCTCGTCGTTTATCGTTGTTCCGGAATTCATGGCTTTTGCAATCGTGATTCCATCCGCTGTGATTCCATCCGCTCGACTTCAGCGGCCGAAATCACGTACTCCGTATCGTTATCGCAGGATCGGGTGATGAGCGCGGCAACGATGCCGGCGGCGGACGCGAGCGCCAGCCAAACAATATGCCAGACAATTCCAAACCCGAAAAGAAAACCGAGCGCGGCAATTATAACAGGGACGGCTGAATTCCGCGGAAGCGTGATATCCTCGTACGCCGGATTTTCCTTAGGCGGCCAGCAGCCGCGGCGCTTGGCTTCCCAGAGCGGATCGCGCTCGGCCGCGTTCGGTATCACCGCAAAATTATACACCGGCACCGGCGTCCCAACCGACCATTCGAGCGTCCGGCCGTTCCAGGGATCCCCATTCGTCGTATCGCGGTATCGCTCGCGCCACAGGATGCTCACGACAATCTGGGCAAGCTGGAAGAGTACGCCAATCGCGATAATGACCGCACCAATGCCGGCAACGATAAAAAGCGGCTGCCAGCCCGTCGATGCGGCGTAATGATCAAGGCGGCGCGTGGCACCCATAAATCCAAGGATGTAGAGCGGAACGAATGCCAGAAAAAATCCGACAATCCAGCACCAGAACGCCCACTTCCCCAGGCGCTCGTCGAGTTTAAACCCCGTGAACTTCGGAAACCAATAGGTGAAACCGGCAAAAAGACCGAAAAGCACGCCGCCCACGATCATCGTATGAAAATGCGCGACAAGGAATAAACTGTTGTGCAATTCGAAGTCCGCCGCCGGAACTGCCATAAGAACGCCCGCCATGCCGCCCAGCGTGAAAGTCGCGACGAATCCGAAAAACCAATACATGGGTGTCGTGAAGTGGACGCGCCCTTTATACATGGTGAAAAGCCAGTTGAAAATTTTTACGCCCGTCGGGATTGCAATCACCATCGTCGCAATGCCAAAAAATGCGTTCACGTCCGCTCCGGCGCCCATGGTGAAAAAGTGGTGAAGCCAAACCATGAAAGACAGGAGTGTGATGGCGGCGGTCGCGGCAACCATCGAGGCATACCCGAAGATTTTCTTTTCGGAAAAAACCGAAACGACTTCGGAAAAAATACCAAAGGCGGGAAGCACGAGAATATAGACCTCGGGATGCCCCCAGCTCCAAATCAAATTCACATACATCATTGCGTTGCCGCCGGCCGCCGCGGTGAAAAAATGCATGCTGAAAAAACGATCGAGGAAAAGCATTCCGAGCGTCGCGGTGAGCACGGGGAACGCAAACACGACGAGAACGATCGTCCCGAGCGCGTTCCAGATGAACATCGGCATTTTCATGAGCTTCATGCCGGGCGCACGCATCGTGATGATGGTCGCCAAAAAATTGATGCCCGAGAGCAAACTGCCGATACCCGCGATCTGCAGACACCAGATCCAGTAATCAACGCCCACCCCGGGACTGTATGCCAGTTCCGAAAGCGGCGGATACGCCAGCCAGCCGGTCGCGGCAAAGTGGCCGACCGCGAGGGATGCGTTGAAAAGCGCCGCTCCCGCCGCAAAAAGCCAGAAGCTGACGGCGTTCAGAAACGGAAACGCAACGTCCCGCGATCCGATCTGGAGCGGAATAATGAGATTGAAAAGACCGAAAACGAGCGGCATGGCGACGAAAAATATCATCGTGACGCCGTGCGCGGTGAAAATCTGATCGTAATGATTCGCCGAAAGATAACCCTGCGCCGCTCCCGCAGCCACCGCCTGCTGTCCGCGCATCATAAGCGCGTCAACGCCGCCTTTAAAGAGCATGACGGCCGCGACGACGAGGTACATGACGCCAATCCGCTTATGGTCAAGCGTCGTAAGCCATTCGCGCCAAAGCCAGCGCCATCGCCGCAGATACGTGAGGAGCGCGGCGACGCCAACGAGCGCCAGACCCATCGAAGCAACCGCGGCATTCACGATCCAGTTGTGTTCGAAAGCCGCGGCGGTAAGGTTACCGAACATATTGTTTCACGATTTCATTATAGAGCGCCGGATCAGCGGATGAATAAAACACCGGCGCCACAGCGGTGCTCGGCTTGGCAAGCGCCTCGAACGATGGCGCGGTGAGCGCGGGGTCGGTCGTCGTTGCCGCCGCAATGCCGGCGGCCCAGGCGGTAAATTCTCCGGCAGATTCCGCGCGGGCGGTGAATGTCATGTCCGAAAACCCGGCGCCGCTGAAGTTCGCCGAGAGGCCGCGGTAATCTCCCGGCACGTCAGCCATAAGATGCAGATGCGTTGCCATGCCGGGCATCGCGTAAATCTGGCCTCCCAGCCGGGGAATCCAGAAGGAATTCATTGGCGCGTCAGCGGTGATTTCAAAATCGATCGGCGTACCGACGGGTATTACTGCCAAATTGACGGAAGCGATGTGCTGTTGCGGATAAATAAAGAGCCATTTCCAATCGAGCGCCACCACCTGAATGGTTAAGGGCGCCGCCGGCGAGGCAATGGGTTGGGACGGATCGAGGGCGTGGCTGCTCTGCCAGGTGATAATTGAAAGCACGAGAATGACCGCGCAGGGAAAAGCCCACCAGGCGAGCTCGTATCGCCAGCTACTGCCCCAGTCAGGCCGGTATTCCCGTCCCGTATTTCCGGCCCGATATCGGCGCGCGATGACGAATGCCATGATATAAACCGGTATTACAACAAGCAGCATCAGGACGGCGGCCACAATCATCAGATTGCGCTCATCAAGACCGATAATTCCTTTCGGATCAAGCAGGGGGAATCGGTTCATCTTTTTATCATTATATGCTATACTGGTCTCTATGAAAGATGAGGCAAAACAGCAGATTGCCCTGGAGCGGAGCATGCGACGGGTGAAAATTGCGACTTACATTATCCTTGCCATCGCCGCGCTGCTCGCGGTTTACATCTATACGCAAGGCATCCCGCCGCCGCCGGGCATGTATGACGCCTTCGCGAAATGCATCGCCCAGACCGGAACTAAATTTTACGGAGCGTTCTGGTGCCCCCACTGCGCCGCGCAAAAACAGGAATTCGGCACGTCCGAGAAATATCTTCCGTACGTCGAATGTTCGCTGCCCGATGAATCGGGCCAGACTCAGATTTGCATTCAAAACAATATCCAAAGCTATCCCACTTGGGTTTTCCCGAACGGATCGCGTCTAACCGGCACGACGCCGCTCCAGACACTTTCGCAAAAAACCGGCTGCGCGCTGCCCGGCCAGGCGACATCCACGGCTCCAGGGGTTTCGGGGTCTTCCACCGCTACCTCAACGGCATCGCCGGCCGTCGCCGGATCATCTTCCCCTGCCCGATGACCCCGCTCGTCCAATCGGTTACCAATTTCCTTTCCTACCTCACGGTTCTTGCCGATATTTTTTCGGTCGGACTCCTGATTATCCTTATCACCCCCCTGCGCCGCCGCGGATGGACGCGCGACGTTGCCGTCTTTTTTGGAGAACGCGCGCTCTTCCTTTCCTTCCTCGTCGCCCTCGGCGCCGTAGCGGGGAGCCTCTTCTATTCCAACTTCGCAGGATTCCAGCCCTGTCTGCTCTGCTGGTGGCAGCGGATATTTCTCTATCCCCAGGCAATCCTGCTTTTCGTCGCATTCATTAAAAAAGACCAGCTGATGCGGCTGCATTCGATCATCCTTTCCTCCATCGGCATACTGATTAGCCTCTACCACACCTTCCTTCAGTTCGGCGGCGAATCAATCTTCCCCTGCGCCGCTTCAGGGGCCACCTGCGAACACGTATATTTCCTTGAGTACGGCTATGTAACCATCCCAACGATGTCTCTCACGGTTTTTGCGCTGATTCTTCTCTTTATGCTTTCGCCGAATCCGAAACAGAAGCAGCTGCGCGAACTTTAAGAGTAACCGCCGCCGGTTACTCTTCCGCTTCAGCGGCCTTTTTGATTTCCCGGAACTCATTCTCGATTTCAACCAGCTGTTTCTTGGCGGCGGTGATCAATTCGCCCGCCTTCGCGGTTTTTTCAAGGGCCGCCTCAAGATCAAGTTCCTCCTGCGAATCAAACCATTCGAGAATCGACGCAATTTCTTTCAGGCGCTCCTTAAAGAGATGTTTTGGTTTTGCGGGCATGAAATGTATTATACCTTTTTGCGATCTTCGACGCGCGACCTGACCGCGCCGTCGGCAAACTCCGTTTCAAGTTCGTCGCCCGGAGCGGCGAGCGAGGCGCTCCGTAAAATAACGCCGTTTCCGCGCGTGATCGAATATCCGAGCTTCAGCTGCCGCCGCGGGTCGGTCAGCCGGATCGTCCGCGCCGCGGCGTCAATACGCCCGGACGTTTCCTGAATCGCCCGGGAAATCCGATCGAACATCGCCTCCCGGGCCAGATCGAGCGCTCCGCGGCGGCGCTTTATTTCCTCTCCCATTCGGATAAACACCGAAGCAAGCCGATGCACTTCCGCCGCGGCATCCTCCCATGATCGGTTCAACAGGTGCGCGGCGGCGGTCGGCGTCGATACCATGAAATCGGCCGCGAGGGCGGCGAGTGGAACGTCCTGGTCGTGCCCGATGCCGGCAATCACCGGAACAGGAAAACCAGCAATAGCCCGGACCACCGTTTCGTTATTGAATGCCTGGAGCGATTCGAGCGAG
>JAJXYP010000091.1 GCA_021780545.1 bacterium | reverse complement strand
ACACAAGGATTCATTCGGCTCTGAGTATGCCGCCCTCGGCATTCGCGGAAAAGATTGCAGTTTAGCAACAAAAAAACGGCGGAAAAACTCGCCGAATTACTGTCTAAAGAAACCTATCCTTTACTGGATTCGCTTTCGCATAATACATGCCAATATCACCCCCGAAGAGTTCTCCCAAATCATGCAGGAGACAAAAGTGTAGCACCTTGTCGGCGTCTATGTTCGCACCCTTCTTGGTAACGAGCGTGGCAAGCTGCCATCCTATCATGGCTACGAGATAATGGTGCTCCGCTAGGTTGCCACTCCGCGCGTTGCCGCCGGCCACCGCATAACCGTATTACGGCTGGTTGCGCATGATTTCCAAAAGATTGATCAGATTTACGAGTTCGTCCATGCCAATAATATACGGCATTTTGAGGGTTGTCGCCAGCCAACTGCTGTCTTGCGAAATACCCCAGGCCAACCCCACTACCATAACCTTCCTTGATGGGAACGTTTTGATTTCTTCGCAAATAAAGAATACGATCAAGAGGACGCCATGCGGAGGACAACGACAAATAAAGAATCGGGTAATTCAGGCGAACAAGAAATTGTAAAGCTTGTTCCATGCCCCAATTGTGGAAAGGAGTTGATGATGTTGCCGCCCAACTATCCCCTGTACGACGTCCAATGCTCGGGCTGCTCTTTTCGCGCCCAGGTAAAAACAAATCGGAGCAAACCAAAATCAGTGGTCTTCGGAGCTGGATGGCAAATTATGAATAAGGTCCTAAAGTCGGGCTATATGACACCACCGCTTTTCCTTAACTTCAAGTGGGCCGAGGGAGAGGTTCCACGGCAGGAAATTCGTTTTTATCCGTTCGTGCCCAAGAAGAATCTATCGCACTATCGTCTTTCAAAAACGGCTCGCCGGGCAAACTATGAAATGTTTACCTATACCCACATCGATACGCTGCCATACTTTTTGGCGTATAAAAAATAGCGTTGACACACAACACCGACACTTGGTCATATGGCGTCCGCTCTTGGGCGAGAATGAAGGGCCAACCATTTGCTATCTACGGCGCGATCGTCAGGTGGGGCTGTTCATTCGAAGATATATTCTCGAATTTCATACCCCCGCAAAAAATGGCGTGCGGTTTAAAGTCGCACGCCGAGGCATTTTACCGCCAGATGCGATCCCTTTCGGGATGGTTCCGCGAAAAGCGTCGAAAGGACCGGGCACCCGGCCAGCCGATGACCGCGCAACCATCCGTGGGAGTCTCAAAATATTTCAGAATTGAAAACGGAGTCCTGACGGAAGTGAGCGGACAAAGCTAAGGACGCGTTGAGCCAAGCCGCAACTTTGATTTGCCTGTAAAAAAATAAATCCGGGAACCGCGCACGCGCGCAGCTCCCGGACAGGGAAAGAAAAAGGCCGATCACAAGCGTGACAATGTCACGAAAACGCGATCGGGGTCGATTCTCGCCGGAAACGGAATCGGCGCATGGTCCTCGTAGCTGAACATAGCTTCGAGACGGTACGGTATCACACCCTCCGGAGTGAACGACCAGACCTCCCGCACAAGCTCCGAGAAAGAAATCTTCTCCCCAACGCTCCCGTACCACTTATAGAATCCCGGAGTATCGTTGGGATCGGCGGCGGAAGTGTTGATACACAGCATCTCGTCCCCGTCGGCCGACTTAATCCAAATCGTAACTACCCGATCAGGATCGAACGGCCGGGAATCTGTCTCGAGCAGTTTGGCAACCGCAAGAGCCACCCCGTCAAACTCAGGATTGGCGCCCCGGGGGGCCCTTTTGAAGATCTTGGCGATCATCGCCAAAATCACATTTTTTTTCATAATACCCACCTCCAAGAGCATTGTACTTTAATTAGTGTTGAATGTCAAGGTGCCAGAATACGATGATTCTGGAGTCTTCTCTGGCACCGGACCCCAAAACATTCACCGGCACTGCTTCGTTCCGGTAAAAAATGAAACAAAAAAACGGGGACCGAAGATCCCCGCCTGGTGGGTGGAACGAACGGAAGGAATCTTCCAAAACAAGTCCCCGGAGGCAAAAGGGATCGGGCCTGGATATCCGCGTCATTCGTTCCTTTGTTTAGGGCTCCACATAATACCCTAAAGACCGGCCACCCACACTACGGCCTTACTAACAATAGTATAACCTATTTCTTGCGACGACGCAAGAAGGCGGGAATATCCCACGGATCGCTCTCCTTGGGGTCCTTATCTTTCGGTTCTTCCCTATCTTTCTGATCCTTAACGTCTTTCCGGGGGTCTATCGCCGGCCGAACGACGGGCGGCTGATATTTCGGCGGTGTTGTCGAAGAAGTAGTCGAGTCCGGCTTGTCGAACTTATCAAAATCCGGCGTCATCGGGCCCGGCGTCGTTTTGGTGAGCGGCGTCGAACGGACGGAAAAAATGCTCTGACGATCGCCCGCATCCCCGCCAAAACGATCCCCGAAACGGTCGGCGACCGCGCGAGCGCCCAGATGATTGCCCGCATGTCCGTTTCCGAACAGCGGCCCCGTCTGGCTGTTGTTAAATCCGGCGGCAACTACCGTCACTTTGATCTGACCCGCCTTCAGATTTCGGTCATAATACGCGCCGAAAATAATCCGCGCTCCGGGATCGGCGGTCTGCGAAATGACCTTGGCCGCTTCGTTGATTTCCGTCATCTTGAGGTCGCGGCCGCCGGAAATGCCGAGGAGCACCGCTTTTGCTCCTTCCGGGCTCGTTTCAAGGAGCGGCGAATGGAGCGCGGCATTGACCGCGTTCACCGCCCGCTCCTGCCCGCTCGCGATGCCAACGCCCACGATCGCAACGCCTGCATCCTGCATGATATTCTTCACGTCGGCAAAATCGATATTGATGATGCCGGGCTGGGCGATGATATCCACGATTCCCCGAAGCGCCCGCCGCAGGACATCGTCAATCGCTTCGAAAGCCTTGATGATTGCCGTATCCTTACTGATAACCGTGAAAATGCGGTCGTTCGGAACCACAATCATCGCGTCCACCTTATCCTTCAGCTTCGTAAGAGCTTCCGCGGCGATGCGCTCACGCTGAGCGCCCTCGAAAGAAAACGGCTTGGTCACGACGGCAATCGTAAGCGCTCCCGATTGTTTTGCCGCCTCGGCGACAATCGGCGTCGCGCTCGAACCGGTGCCCCCGCCGAGACCGGCGGCAAGGAACACCAAATCGGCTCCCTGGACCGCTTCCGCAATCTCCGAACGGTTTTCTTCCGCGGCTTGACGGCCAAGCTCCGGGTTCATGCCCGTACCGAGCCCCTTTGTCAGGCTTTTGCCGATATAGAGCTTCCTCCGGACTGTGCTCTGATCGAGGTCCTGGTGATCGGTATTGATGGCGATGAAATCGACGCCCCGGGTGAAATCACGGGACATACGCGAAACCATATTCCCACCTGCGCCGCCAATGCCGACCACCTTCACGTTAGCCCGCAGTGGCTGGAATTTTTCCTGGGTGCTGTGGGAGGTATAGGTAACCGGACGTTTCTTTTTCTTCATGGTTGTGGCTCCAGTATAGTAAAAAATTTACCGGTTGTCATGTGCACGGCCGGAACGGC
>JAJXYP010000019.1:6598-14631 GCA_021780545.1 bacterium | reverse complement strand
GAAAAAAAAAGAGAGCAGATCGCCGAGCGGCTTCGCGAGCGACGAAGGAGAGGATGACGCGGGTGTAGTAGTGGCGGCGGCGGCGGGCGCAATCGGAGGCGTCGATGTCTCCGTCGCGGCCGTCGCGGTCGCAAACGTCGAAACATCAGCTGTTCCTCCGGACGAACCCCCGTCCGGCAAGAGCGGCAGCGTGAAGGGAACGATCGCGGGGCTTGCGGACGCAGTCGACGTCGCGCCGGTCGTCGGCGGCGCAAGAACAGTCGACGTCACCGCAGCGGACGTCGAAGTCGGCACCGGCAAAGCGGTCAGGTTGAGGTCGAAAGTCGGCGCTTCGTCCGCCTTGAAGTCGCCGTTCTGGTTCGACGGTATCGGACGGTCGGCGGGCGGTACGACGATCACCGGTATCCCCGCAGGAACGGCGACGGCCGAAGGCTCGCCCGCCGCTCCGGACGTCCCCGTCTCGGGCGACGCCGCAGTCGTTGGACCAAGCGGCGCAGGCAATGCCGGCGGGATGTCGTAATGCGCTTCGACAAACATGCCGTCGAGGTAAACGGTGGGCACCTGCGCGAGCGACGAAGGAATCCGCTGGATTTTGATCTGGAGATGCTCGATATCGGTCCATGCGGACACCGGAATGTTCACGGTGAAGTTCTGCCAGTCATCGATGCCGGCCTTGCCAAGCGGGATCCAGTTCGTGCCATCCGTCGAATAGCTGATTTCAAGAAAATGAGCATCAGGAGTGGAAACAGCTGCCGGCGCGGACGAGGCGGGGGCAGTGCTGGTTACTGTCGGCGCCGCGGCGGTGCCCGTCGGTTCAGTCGTCGTCGCGAAAGGAGCCAGGTTCACAATGAGCGGCGACCCAAGCAGGATAGTCGCTGTCGCCGGCGCTTGCGACGGATTGGCATTCGTCGACGTCGGGGTCGGGGTTGGGGTCGACGTCGTCATCGCGGGCATCGAGGCGGAACTCGTTGTCGTGGTCGTCAGCGCGGGTTCCGGTTGCGATGCCGGAATCACTATCGTCGTCGCGGAAGCCGCCGAGGGCGTTGCCGTCGGTTGCGGTTGTGGCGAAGGCGAAGAAACCGTCGATGTCTGCGGCGTCGATAAAAGAGGCGGTGAAGGCAGAGGCGGAGGCGGAGGCGAAACCGTTGGTGTCGTGGCGACAGTGCTACCGGTCGCGGCAGCTTGTGCAAAAGCGACAGGAAGGGCGCCCTTCAGGATCGAAAGCCAGATCGGGGCGGAAGCGGGACGAAACGATGTCGACGAGGCGGGAGTCGTCGAGGCGGACGATGGTGGTGTCGTGGTCGCCGGAGGAACCGTTCCCGTCACCGGCGCGGCAGCCGAAGCCGAAGAGGTCGCCCCGTCGCCGAATTGCCAGACAAGTGTTAAGCCCACGCTCTTCACGATGCCCTGGGCGCTATACGATGGAGGAACAAATCCGCCGCAATATATATTCGAGGAAGTGGGAGCGGTCGGCGGCAGGACGGCCGAATCTGTGGCGTTAAAGGAGGCGCCGCTAAGCGTTTCCGGATTGCCCTCCGCGGCGGCGGCGTTCTGCCAATCGCCAAGACACGCTGCGGGATAAAAGTCGGAAACTTCCGCCTGCGTCCGCATTTCCCGGAACATCATGACCGATGCGACAGCCGCAATCACCGCAACGACGGCGGCAATCCACGGGCGGCGCGCGCCGAGGTGCGGACGGAGGTTTAGAACGTTTCTGCCATAGCGCAGCCGGCGCAAAAAACCACCCGTCCGGAGCTCCGATTCGCGCAGCAAATCAAGCGATGCTTCCGAACGCCTCTTGCGCCGTTTTCGGATGTTCCGCAACCAATTCATTAATTTAAGTATAGCAAAACAAGGCGCCAAAATGGACGTCGTTTTTCAATGTTGCGCCCTTATGCGGCAATTGCGCCTCCGGATCCCCCCTTAAACGCTTCGTCGACCGCCTGCCAGTTAACAACACTCCACCAATCTTTAATGTAACCCGCGCGGTCGGACTGGTGCTTCAGGTAATAGGCATGCTCCCAAACATCGAGGCCGAGAATCGGCCGCTCGCCGCGCATAATCGGGTTATCCTGGTTCGGTGTTGAGGTTACGGCAAGCCGGCCGGACGCATCAATGACGAGCCAGGCCCAGCCGGATCCAAAAACGCCCGCTGCCGCGGCAGAAAATGCATCCTTAAAGGGAGCGAGGCCGCCAAACGATGCGTCGATCGCTTCCGCCACCTTGCCGCCGGGCGCAACATCGCCCGCTGGCGGCTTCATGATTGTCCAGAAGAAAGAATGATTCAGGTGTCCCCCGCCATGGTTTCGCACGGCCGCCCGAACCGCCTCCGGGACTTCGTCGAGATGCCGCAGTAATTCGTCGAGTGGGCGATCGGCAATCTCCGGCGCTTTCTCGAGCGCCTCGTTCAGTTTATTTACATAGGTCTGATGATGTTTCGTGTAATGCACCTCCATCGTTTTCGCGTCGATAAACGGCTCGAGCGCATCATACTCATAGGGTAATCTTGGCAATTCGTATTTCATAATTTTTTAATGAATTCTTATTAAAGGAGGTCCGGGCAGTTTCGACAAAAAACCCGGCCAACCCACGGAAGCAATTGCGACTTTTTATTATCTATATTATACAATAGAAGCGCGGATGATAGATTTGCGCCAGCGACAACGCAGCACGAACCAACGCGCGGGCTCGCCATCTTTGGGGGATCGTCTAATGGTAGGACAGCGGCCTTTGAAGCCGTGAATCCAGGTCCGAATCCTGGTCCCCCAGCCAGTAGTTGGATTGAGTGAGTTTTCTCAAAATTTTCACGCGCTTCGCGGAGCGAAGCGTAAGGTTTTGTGGGGTTAAATTCGACACGGCGGTTCTTAAGAAAGAGGTTCGAGCCGAAAATTTTTTTGAGGCATACCCTCTTTAGGGTTAGGTCGTCATTGGTTGCGGCTTTCGCAAGCAATGACGCGTCTTTTATCCATTCCCGCATAGGTTCGAGCCACGCGCATCCGTCCCGTCCCAAACGGGCGATTTGTTCCTCTATCGTCTTCTTTTCGGACATGAGCGTCCGGCGGCGTTCGAGGTAGCTTTCCCGCTCGATATCTTGGGCGATATATACGTCGGTCAGGCGTTCCAACTGGCTGTCAATCTCCCTCTCTCGCTCCCGCAGGGATTGGATCGCTTGAGCGGCGACTTTTCCGGCTTCTTGCTCATCTTCCTTCATCCTCTGTTCATAGTATTGGGTGATGACTGGCGGCATGGCGTATTGAGATAAAAGCGTTGAGAGATCGGCGACGAGATTTTCTTCGCGGACATAGGGTTGCAAACAGCGAGCCGCCGATTTCTTCGTACAACGATAGTAGACGTAGCGGTGGACGTTGCCATTCTTCTGTTTCTTGACCCGCTCCTCGGCCGTGATCGCCATATGGCATTCGCCGCAGGTCAGCAATCCACACAAAGCTTGCGGGTCTTTTGTTTCCGATTGCGGATGGCCACGCTTCACGATGATTTTCTGCACCTTGTCCCAAAGTTGTTTCTCAATGATCGGCGTATGCTTGCCTTCAAGCAGTTCTCCCTTGTAGACGAAGTGGCCGTAGTAGAATGGGTTGGTAAGAATAAACTTCACACGATCTTCGTGCATCTCGTTGCCATACAGACTTTTCACGCCGTTCTCGAAAAGAAATTTGGCTATGTCTTGGATGCGGGAATTGCCTTTCGCGTACAGTTCAAAGGCCGCCTGTATGACGGGAGCCTTTTTCTTGTCCACAACAATCAGCCTCGTTCGCGGATTGTTGAGATAGCCGACGGGAGCCGTGCCGGGAAACTCGCCGCGCTTCGCCTTCTGCCGCAAGCCCCTTGCCGTGTTGGAACTGAGATCACGGATATACTGGTTTGCCATCCCGAACTCGACGGACATGAGGAGCACATTGTCGGCGGGATAGTAACTTCGGTCATAGGCCTGAATGTGCGCTATCGTTCCTCTCTGCAAAAGCCATTGGATTTGCGCCGCGTCCACCGGATTGCGAGCCAAGCGGTCGATCTTCCAACAGATGATGCCCTGCGCTTCGCCCGCACTGATGCGAGACATCATTTCATTAAACACGGGGCGACCCGGAATCTTGGCCGTTTGCCGCTCCTCAAACTCCGCGACGATATTCAATTCCTCTTTTTTGGCGAGCTTACGCAGAACGGCGACCTGATCTTCAATGGAATGGACTTGCTTATCCTTGTCGTCGGTTGATTTGCGTGCGTAGAGGAAATAGTTGGACATGGTATTCAAAAATTATTTTTTGAGGACTCCCACAACCTTGCCCTGTACTTCAACATTAGTCTCGTAGAACGGCTTCATGCGCTTATTCGCTGGGACAAGTTTGATACGATTTTTTTCACGATAAACTTTTTTGAGAGTAACCTCATTTTTATCCGGCAGATATGCAACCGCCTTTTCCCCGTTCTCGACATCGGGCTGCTCGCGCACTATCACGATATCGCCATTCGATATGCCTTCGTCGATCATGCTAGTTCCCAAAACTCTCAAGGCGTAATAACTTCCTCCCCTCCCAAGCATACTACGAGGCACTTCAATGGGTTCGGGATTCTGAATCGGTTCGATGGGACTACCAGCCGCGATCAGCCCCATAAGTGGTATCTCTACTAAATTCTCTTTGCGATCATTGAACAACCTTATAGAGCGTTGCTTGCCCTTATCTAAGGTAAGCAGGTTTTTCCTTTTTAAATAGGCAACATGCTGGTGAACTGTTGGTATAGAAATGTTTAAACGTGCGGCTATTTCCTCAAGGGAAGGGGCATAACCCCTATCCTTTTGAAATTTACCTATAAATTGTAGAACCTCGGCCTGACGCTTCGATGGCTCACCTACCCGCTTGTTTGACTCTTTATACATACCTAAAGTATAATACCTAAAGATAGCCGGAACAAGTCGCGGTTATCCCCAATACAAACCAATCGACAAAATCTAATCATGCCAAAATTCAGCCGTACCCAAAAATTCACAAAGGCGAACATCGCTAACGTTCCGCAGAATAAGGCGGTTATCTATAAGATAAAAAATGCCGCTGGTGAAAATCTGTATACAGGCATCGCTGGCCGTGGTCGTTCGCAAGAGAGACTCATCGAGCATAAAGACGTTAAGAAAGATCAGATTCCCGAAGGGACGCGCTTTCAATATGCGCAAGCTAAGACGAAAGCGTTAGCCCATAAGATTGAAAAGTCGATCATCAAGAAGGAACAGCCCCGTTCCAACATACAGCATAAATAAATGCTATGGCCAAACGGACTCTGAACCTCGACTGGAAAGGTTACTACGACTACACAGCAGAAAACGTGCAGAAATATGCGCCGAATAAAGCGGGCGTATATAAGATAAGTTTTAAGCAGAAAGACAGCGGAGACCTCCGCATACGATACATCGGGCAGAGCAACGACCTTGATCGCCGATTCAAGGAGCACCTTGATCTTGAGAACGAACAAAACGAATGTCTCGCCGAGCGACTACGAAAATATAACGCGAGGTTCGCGTTTGCCGAAGTCAGCACGCAGAGCGATAGAGACGGCGCGGAGAAAGCCCTCTACGATCACTATAAGCCAGCTTGTAACGATGCCGACGCAATCCCCAGCGAGCCAGACATTGAAATAAACTACCAATAAAAACTTCCTTACTTTTAGGTAATATGGAAAACAAACGACAACATCTCGAAATGATACAAGGGGTTATCGACCGGATGGCGGGCAACTTGTTTTTCTTGAAGGGCTGGGCAATTACCCTGATTGCCGCGCTGTTCGCATTGTCGGCTCAAAACACAAACCAGAAATATATCTATATCGCCTTTTTTCCTGTCGTAATCTTCTGGATTTTGGATGGATATTTCCTCTCTCGGGAAAGGCAATTCCGCGATCTTTACGACGATGTGCGCGTACTTGATGAAGGGGAAATTGACTTTTCCCCGCCGGACGTACCCAATTAGGACACCCCATCATAGCGGTGTTTTTTCATATTTCGTTTTCTTCTTCGGTGCTTTGCGAGCATCTCATCCGGCGTAAATGAGTCGAGCACTTCCATTGGCCGGCGATTGATCTTTGCCTCGACCTTTTGGATGAAGCGTTTTGAATATCGCGAGATGTCGCTGCTCTTCGGTATGTCCTCGCGGATCACCCCGTTCACATGCTCGATGCTGCCCTTTTCCCATGAATGATACGGGTGGCAGAAATATATTTTGATACCGAGCAGTTTTTCAAGCCGCTGGTGGTGCTGGAGCAAGAGATCATTGTCAGTTGTCGCCGTCTTCATCTCGGGGAAGCGCTTCTGGATGCGGAGGAATGCCCGTTCGAAGTTGCGGATGGAGACCGGCAACACTTTCCCGATGAACGTCTTTCTAATCTTGCGGTCGACGGCCGTGAGGAGGATGCCGGTTCCTGATCTGCCCGACAGGATGAAATCAAATTCGACATCACCGACCCTGCCCCTGACATCCGCGATTTTGGGCCTTTTTTCAATGAAGTTCCTGCCTTCGAGTTTCTGATGGCGTCTTCTTCGTGGCCGCCATTTCTTTTTCCGATGCAACGAGAGCCAGTTCGCCGTCTGGGTTCCGTAGGTACTCCTCAGCCACCGGTAGATGGCGTCTTTTGATATGGAGGGCAGGTGTCGCTCCCGCTTTGTGATACGGCGTGCAATATTGCCCGGCTTTTGCCCATCCTTCAGGCGGGAGACGATCTCTTGTTTCAACCCGGAATGTTCAACAATCTTCTTGCCTTGGTAGTGGGCATATTTCCGCCGGACATACGTTTTGTGCTGAGCTTTCTTTGGAATGTACCGGCCTTTCACTTTATTTCGCCGGACTTCGAGCGCGATCGTGTTTGGGCTCCGCCCCATGAGCTCCGCGATATAGCGGAGGGTATATTTCTTTTTCAAAAACCCTTTGATCTCCCGACGGTCACTCTCCGAGAGCTGCACCCAGCCCCTTTTCTTTTTTTCATATCCTCATTCTCGCACGTTTTCTGCCGACCGACTGTCCTAATTCAAAAGAGAAAACGGGCACCCTGAATATGGAAACCATTATTGTTCGTGGGTAGCACCGCGAAAGGCATATTCTATGGCTTTTGCGGTGCTACCCATCAAATGACGATGGAGCTTTGAGGGTGCGGCGAGATCCCACCAGAGGAGTATTAAATGAAAATATTTGTGGTTTCATTTTTGACGACCGCATTCGTCGTCATTATTTTGGGTCTCGGCTGGATTTTTCTGGTGAACACTCCTCCGGGGTGCGAAGGGGTTCGGCGCCAGACCCTCGAGGAATCGCGGACTTATAACGCCGGCGCGATCCAGAAAATCCGGAGCGCCCAGGTGCCGAATCGGTCCGGCCCGCAAAAAACTCCGCCGCAAGACCCTCTTGACGGTGGCAGGAAGTGATCACCCCCCCGAGTCCCCGAACCCGCCGTCAGGCGCGTTCGGGGCTCTTTTTAATTTAATATCCCCCAATATTACGAAAAATTTGACATTTATACAATACAATGATATTATGACGGCAGTATTTCATTCCACCTGAAAGGTTGTATATGGAAACATTTTCGATCACGCTGAAGGCGCAGTTCGGCCACGGCATTCTGAGGGAGGCGATTCGTAAAAATGGCTGGACGCAAGCCCAGGCAGCGGAATTTCTCGGTGTCAGCGTTACAACGTTCCAGTTATGGGTCAGTCTTCGCACCGCTCCTCGACGGATGCCACCGGAGCTCGCCCAGAAACTCTTCGAGTTGACCGGCAAAACGCCAGAGGAACTCTGGCCCAAAAGCATCTTCACGAAGCGGTTCCTGAGCGAACCGAAGAGCATTACATTGACCCGCGAGGTTCCCGTCGAACGCCTGATCGGGGGCGCGGGACTGTACGCCCTGCCGCCGCACCCGAACGAAGTCGTGCGGCAGCGGGAACTGCGGGAAGTCCTCGCGATACTTCTGGAAAAATTGAAACCCAAGGAACGGAGAGTCATTCAGGATATCTTCCTGGATGGCAAAAGCGAAGGGCAAATTGCGAA
>JAJXYP010000019.1:0-6588 GCA_021780545.1 bacterium | reverse complement strand
ATGAGATCGGCATCACGTCGGAAGCGGTCAATCTCAGAAAACATAAAGCTCTTTCCCACCTCGAACGACTTGGGCGGGGCGTCGGACTCAAACAATTCCTGTCCGACTGGTAAGTGCCGCGCCATAAATTTCAGGCAGCACCGCAAGCTCATCAAGGCCGGCCGCGAGAAATCGCGCCGGCCTTCGTTTTTTTTCGCGCCGTTTCTATATCCGCTCGACGTAGTCGCCTGTCTGGGTGTTGACGCGGATGATGTCGCCCTCGTTGATGAAGAGCGGGGCGTTGATCTTCGCGCCGCCCTCGATCGTCACCTGCTTGGTGCCGCCCTGCGCGGTGTTGCCGCGGATCGCCGGCGGCGCTTCGGTTACCTTGAAATCCATTTTGATCGGAATATCGAGCTTGATGACTTTATCCTCGAACACCATCGTTTGCACCTTCGTGTCCGGCTTGAGGAAACGGCCCTGGTCCCCCACTGTTTCGGCGGAAAGGGAGAACCGGTTCTTCGGATTGCCCTCTTGATGGAACCAGCATTCGCCGCGGTTTGCATAGATGAAAACGGCGTTGCGGCGTTCGACGTCAGCTTCCTCGAAGGAATCGCTTGCCTGGAAGTTCCGGTCGACGATTTTGCCGGTGATGAGATTCCGAATTCGCGTCTGAACAACCGCCTTGCGCTGCTGCATGCGCAGGAAGTTCATTTCGAGCACTTCGTAGGGCATCCCGTCCATGACGAAAAGCGTCCCTTTGGTGAGATCGGTATACGCGAGTGACATTGGTAGTGATTATACCCGAATGCGGCAGATTTGCAACCGCGGCGCCGCACTTACTCGCGGTTGAATTTCGCTTCCTTCGCCAATCCTTCGACCAACGCCTTGAAGCCGATCGCCGCCACGGCGGTCACCCTATCCCCGCCGCCGTAATACACGTAGAGTTGATCGCGAATCACCGCGGCGCCGCAAGGAAACACGACATTTGGCACAATCCCCTCCCGTTCGTAAGGCGTCGTCGGTTCAAGCAGTGTGTCATGCGTCCGATATAAAATGCGGTCGGGATGCTTGAGATCAAGGAGCACCGCGCGAATATTATAGTGGCCGGTCCGCTTCGAAATACCGTGATAGAGAAGGAGCCAGCCGCGCTTCGTTTCAATCGGCGGCCCGGAAATGCCGATGCGACGCGAATCCCAGGCGCTGTCGCGGGGCCGCATCAGAATCTTCCCGCCGAGGAATTTCTCCCGCCCATCGAAGTCGAGCGAGTCGACGGAGTCAATCCAGATATCGGTTCCCAGGCGATGCAGGAACCAGTATTTGCCGCCGATCATCCGTGGAAAAAGCGCGGCGTCTTTGTCATCCAAACCCGGCGGCGAAATGAGAACCGGCTTCTTCCAATTCCAGCGGTGCGCGAGGAGATCGGACGCGGCGATGGAGGTGAAAGCGACCCGCGGCGGATCTTTGCCGTCGAACGCCGTGTAACACATATACACACGGTCGCCAAGCTTCGTCATGCGGGGATCCTCGCAGCCGGAATTGCCGCCCGGCACCTGCTTCCGCTCAAAATCTTCCCGCGGCACATAGACCGGATCCGCCAGCCGCTCCGCGATGTCGACGCCGTCAATCGACGAAGCATATCCGATCACCGACGTGTTATCCTCCGACATCGCCCGGTAAAAAATATGCACGCGGCCGCCGTCCGACGGATCGTCGAGATAAACCGCCGCCGGATTGAAAACCGCCCTCGATTCCCAGGGATGGTCGGCCATCGGTTTCAGAATAGGATTGTTCTCGAACCGGCGAAGCTGACGCCCGGCGACCAGCTTCAGCTCTTCAAGAAGATCGCCGAGCTTCATCGTCGCGACGCACGACGTCGTATCGCTGGCGCCGTAATAGAGGGAGACGCGGCCGCGGCGGATGATGGCGCCCGAGGGAAACACGATACGCGGCACCCGGCCATAGCACTCATACTCCGCTTCCGGAACAAGGAAGGGCCGCTTCACTTCACCAACGATCCTCGCCGGATCGATGAGATTAAGGAGGAGCGCCTGGACGCCGAACGTCGCCGGCGGTGAAAAATAGTTATAAATATAGGAGTAAAACAGCAGCCAGCCATCCTTGGTTTTGACCGGCGCCGAACCGACCTCGATCTGATCCTTTTCGTTGTGTTCGATGGGGAGAACGTGCTCGTCGAGGCGATCGTACCATTTCCGCCAGTATTCTTCTGACCAGAGGTCGTCGAGGCGATCAAAAAGCGCGAGGCAGATTTTCGCCGGCGGCCGGTCGGTGTTCACCGTGAGAACGGCGGCGATTTTGCCGTTAATCCGCTCCGGAAAGAGCGCCATCGCCTTCGCGTTAAACGGCGTCACGAGATGCTTTTCCCGCACCGTTTTAAGATCGTCCGAAATCGCGACAGCAACCTTGATGCCGTCGGCGGAGAAGGCCGATACGGCGGTGTAAAAAATATAGTACGCGCCTTCGAATACGGTCACGCGCGGATCCTCGCAGCCGAGCTTCTCCCATTCGCGAATCGGGAACAAGAACTGATCCCGTCCGCCGAACCGGACGCCGTCCTTCGCGGTCGCATGCCCGATCGATGAAACGCCGCCCCCGGTGGCGCGATAAAAAAGATGCACGGTGCCATCGGCGTCGACCGCGGACGGATTAAACGCCGCCTCGTTCTCCCAGGGAACGGCGGTGTCGGGCATCAAGATTGGATTTTCGTCGGATCGTTTAATGAACGGCATTATTTCTTCCGGCGGATAGGCATGGTTTTCGAACTGATTTCCGGCGCGAGCTTCGCGGTTCCGTATTTCTTCAAATGGTCGAGGAAGTCGTCGAGCTTCGCGGTCGCAACGCAAACGACGGAATCGGCGCCGCCGTAATAAACAAAGAGGGTTCCGTCTTTGGCGACTGCGCCGCACGGATACACGACGCCGAACTTCCAGCCCGTGTTTTCATACCATTCCTCGGGAACGAGCACCGGCTCATTCGAGCGATAGAGCACCTTCGTCGGATCGTGGAGATCAAGCATCATCGCGCCGATCTTGTACCGGCCGGGATCCTGATCGCCGACCGCCTGATAAATCAGGAGCCAGCCGTCTTTCGTCTTGATGGGCGGGGCGCCAGCTCCGACCTTCCGCGAATCCCAAAAGCCGGGCCGCGGACTTATCTTGTGCTCCCCCTTCAGATAGCTATCTTCAAAATCGAGGTCGTCGACGAAATCAACCAGAATGTCCGGGAAAATGCGATGGAATACGACGTACTTTCCGTTTATTTTTTCAGGCAAAAGACAGGCGTTCTTATCGATGACATCGCGGAAACGCGGATCCTTCGCGAGCTCCTCCGGCGGCATTGAAATGATCTTCGCGCGCGACCAAGCATCCCATCGGCGCGCCAGGAAATCCCGTTCGTCAATGGAAGTGAGCGCGACGCGCGGCGGACTCCAGCCGTCGTAAGCAACGTAAAGCATATAGAGCCGGCCGTCTTCTTTAACGTACGAGATTCGGGGATCTTCCGAACCACCCCACCATCCCCCGCCCGACGTATACGCGCCGCCGGCGCCCTGAGCCAGCTGTCCGATCCGGCGTTTCGCATCCGGAATCAGCTCGGGGATGTAGGCGGGCTCAGCGGAGCGTTCGGCAATCGTAACGCCGTCGTAGCTCACCGCATGTCCGACGACCGAAATATCCTGATCTCCGATGGCGCGATAAAGCAAATGGATGTTTCCACCGATTTCCACGGCGCCCGGATTAAAAGTCGCCTTTGATTCCCAGGCAAGATGCGGCCGCGGTTCGATAATCGGATTACCCTCATGCTTCCGCAACGGTTCGCGGCGCGGTTCGCGGCGGATGCGGGCGCCGGCGGAAGCCGGCGCGGCCGGCATTTTTTTTCGCACCGCAACTGTTCGTTTCTTTGCAGGAACGGATTTTTTTCTTCCAACCGTTGTCGGGCGCTTTTTAAGAGGCATCGAATCATGAAACCGGCGGGGCCGGCCGGAAACCGGCTCGCCAGCATGGTTAATCTCATTATATAGTATTCGGAAGACGATTTGTCACCGCCCTGTGGATTAAGGTATCGTAAAGACATGCAAGCGCTCTACCGCAAGTACCGGCCGCGGAAACTGGAGGATGTTCTCGGCCAGGAAACCAACATCGAAATCATTAAAAATGCCGCCAAAATAGGCAAAATTGGGCAGGCCTACATTTTTTACGGCCCGCGCGGCACGGGCAAAACAACGACGGCAAGATTGTTGGCGAAATTATTGAACTGCGAAAAGCGGCGCGATGACGCGGCGTTCGCAAAACTCGGAGAGCCGTGCAACGAATGCCGCGAGTGCCGCGCCATCGACGCCCAAAACTCCTTCGACGTCACCGAAATCGATGCCGCTTCGAACCGCGGCATCGACGAGATCCGAAACCTCAAGGAGAACATCCGCACCGCGCCCGCTTCGGCGGCGCATCGCGTTTATATCATCGACGAAGCGCATATGCTGACCGGAGCCGCATTCAACGCGCTCCTCAAAACACTCGAGGAACCGCCGGCCCACGCCGTCATCATCCTCGCCACCACGGAATACGAAAAACTGCCGCCGACAATCACGTCGCGCGCTCAGCGGTTCGTGTTCCGAAAACTGCCGAAGACCACCATCATAAAGAAACTGTCGTCCATGGCGCAGGCCGAAGGCATCGCAATTGACGATGCAGCGCTCGAGCTCATCGCCGCCGCCGGCGAAGGAAGTCTGCGCGACGCCGAATCGCTCCTCGGACAGATTGCATCACTCGCCTCCGCCGCGGGCGACGGGAAAAAGACGTCAACCATCGACCTTGCGGCTGTCGAACGGGCCACCGGCCGCGCCGGCCTGCGAACGGTCTACGAACTGGCGGCGCGGATGGTGAAGGGGGACCTCAAAGGATCACTCGCCCAGATCGCCGCGCTCCAGGACGACGGGCACGACATGGTTCAGGTTACGAAGGAGCTGATTCACTATTTCCGAAAGGTGCTTTCCCTCGCGCTCAATCCGTCACTCGAATCCGTTTTCCAAAAGGAATTGACCAAGGATGAAATCGCCGACGCCAAAAAACTGGCGGCTTCTTCTAACCCGGCCTTCATCATCACGCTTCTCAAAGCCCTCATCCGGGCCTATGCCGAAATGCGCTATTCGCCGTTTGCCGCAGTCCCGCTCGAGGTGGCTCTGGCCGAAAATCTGGGCTCCTGAGCGCGGTTGCAATTCCGAAAAACGCAACTATAATGAGGGCAGCTTACTTGCCAGCGGCTTCGTTCGCGAGGCCTTCATATTTTGTCCTTCCGGCTCATTGACAGCTCCATATTTTCAAAAGGCCGTCAAGTATTGCATTCAAATTACCATTAACACCATGAAAAAAATCTTACTGATTATCGCTTTATCCGTTGCAATCACGAGCTTCGGAGGGAATATGCTTTCGGCCCATGCACAATCGCTCTCGGCGGCGCAACAGGCAGCCATTGAGCAGCAGCTGCAGGACGCGAAGGCACAGCTCATCCAGCTTCAAATGCAGTCGGGTGTGGTTCCGGCGGGAGACAGCACTCTCACGGGCGGCGCCACCGGCGGTTCGGCCACCGTTTCGGCAGCCGTTCCGGCGCCGACGGTTGCGGCAGGCGCTTCGGTGCTTTCCGCAGCTGATGTTTCGGCCATAAAAAGCGTGCTCGCGTCGCTCGCTGGAGTCCTTACGAATCTCGAGACGAAAGCAGCACAGAGTCCGTCCGTCATTTCGGCCAACGAAGCCGGCGTTTCGCAATCGCTCGCAGGCATCAGCCAGACGCTCGCCGCAATCGTGACGACCGTCGGCGGAGGAAACACAGCGGCGCCAGCGGCTTCGGCACCGGTAGCGGCGGCATCACAGCCGTCAGCTTCGCAACCGATCGCCCAAACGAATCCGAGCGCGGCACAGACGCCATCACCGGCGGCGCAGCCAGCAACGGCTCCGTCGACTCAGACAACTCCGGCGCCGACTTCCCAAACAGCCGCGAATCCGGCGGCGGCGAACGCGCCGCAGACGGCGACCGCATTCTCCTGGAGCGGACTGAACTGGCCGCTCATCGTCGTCATCGTTCTCATCATCGCCGCCATCGTAATCTGGCTCTGGTGGGACAGCGAAGAAGATCCGAAGTCGGCGACGACAGTTCACAAAGCCGTCTCCCCTTCGGCTCAACCCGTGCAAAAGCAGAATCCGGTAACGACGACTGCGGCAATGCCGGCAAAACCGGCTACTCCGCCCACGCAAGCATCGCAGACCCCGCTTGCGTCGGCTATCGGCCAGCAGCCGCAGCCCCGGTCATAAGCATGCAGATAACAAAAAATCCGCTTCGGTTCAAAAGCGGATTTTTTGTTGCCTTAAAGTTTCGGAGTTGAAAACGAATCGGCAAATAGGCAAAAGTGAGGGGCGGCCGCGATGTGCTGCGGCCGCCCCAATGAATTACTGAAAAACTACTGCCCAGCAGCCGCGGCGGACGCCCGCGGTTTACCTCCTGTCCGAACCGGCGGCCGAACAGGGCCCCGAGGAGTACTCCCCATGCCAAGCGCAACAGCATATGGAACTCCTGAGGGCATAAATGCCCGCCGCGTAA
>JAJXYP010000070.1 GCA_021780545.1 bacterium | reverse complement strand
CCCTGTCGGGGAAATGGAAGGCCATCGATGATTTGAGCGAAAAAGAGCGTGATGAGATAGTGGCTTTCTTCAAGGAGGTAGGGGTACAGAAAAATAAGACTATGGATATCGAGGGGTTCGAGGGTAGAGATGAAGCGATTACAGAGGTTAGAATCCATACGTTATAAGAGCTGGCGTCAAGATATCCATCGCTTCCCGCTCAAAAGGCGAGGGATTAATTGGTTCGCTTCCAGGAGCTTGACGCATTGTTACATGATCATCTAGAATAACCGCAGCATTGAAATAATCGATCGATTGTTGATTTGAGTTTGTTTCCTGAAATGGGGGCAAAACCTTTGAAAAACGGTTGCGTGAAAATACCCTTGTAGGACAGAAACGAACGGGAAAAGTAGCGCTTTGACGGGGCTATCAATCCCGCCGATAAGGTTTTAAAGCAAGAATCGCTTTCGATCGTCGCATACGTAGAATGAGGAGGTGTCCCGATATCGAAGAATCCGGTGGCGAGAGAACGCCTCGCCACCCCAAACCAAAACTTCGTAAATTATTTATGAGTTTTGGTTTGGGGATTTAATCTTCTTTTCATCCCGGCTTGGTACGATGTTGATGCGCGCGTGCGGCTGCCGGCGGCCGTGGGCGCGGAAACGATCCAACCTTAACCAAAAACTACCAACATGGCGGAACAATGGGAATCGGGCGATCCTGACGAGATCGACGCGGAATTTTTGGAGCGCGCGGGGGCGAGCTGGCTGACGCGGAAGTTACTGGCGGTATCGTTTGGCATGGGAATGCGGCGGCTGGCAAAAGAGCTTTCGGAGCCGGGGCTTGGCATGTCGAAGCGGGCGAATGCGCTTTTCGACCAGGTGCGGCGGGTTGATGTCGCGCCGTCCGATTCTCCGGGATTTCGGGGTTTCCAGATGGTGATCGACGGGGTCCTGTCGCTCTATTTCTCGCAGGACGGCGATCATTTCGTGTATGACGGATTCGAAGTCGGTTACTTCGAAGACGGGGATGTAACGGTGTTTGACCAGCCATAAGGAGATGCGGTTATAATAGAGAGATGCCGATTCTCAGACTGATTTCCGACCTCCTGGGTGTCGTGATTCTGTTGGGCGTCATTTATTTCCTCGGTCGACCGATTGTCCACGGCGCCATTTATTACCCGACGTCGTCGCGCGGCGTTGAGCGGATGATGCGTCTCGCTGCCGTCCGCCCGGGTGAGCGGGTAATCGATTTTGGGTCGGGCGACGGGCGCCTGCTTATCGCCGCCGCGCGCGCCGGGGCGACCGCGGTGGGTTACGAAATCAATCCGGTCCTGGTGCGGCGGTCGCGCCGCGCCATCGAGGCGGCGGGGGTTGCCGATCGGGCGACGGTGCGGTGGGAAAGCATGTGGCGGGCCGACCTGTCTCAGTACGATGTGATTTTCGTCTACGCCTTTCCATACGTCATGAGCGATCTTCGGAAGAAATGTTTCCGGGAAATGCGGCCGGAGGCGCGGTTGATCTCGAACGCGTTCCGGATCCCGGACTGGGAACCCGCCGTCGAAGAGGAGAAGGCTTTGCGGTATCAACTGCCCGCCGAGGTGCGGGCGGTTTCGGGCGGAAAGCCCGGCCGGAACGCCGCCGGGGCGACCGGTTGACAGAAATCGCCACCCGGCTATAATAGAACCAATTCCAGAGACGTCGGGGTTGCAGGAGAAAATGCGTAAAACCCCACCGAGGAATCTGCCGGAATCATCCGGCGGAGTCGACCCTCGTTGTCCGTCCTTGGAAGACGGTTTTTTTATTGGCTATGAAAACAAAAGCGCAAAAAACGGAGGAATTAAAAAAAGCTAAAGTGTTGCTTGATAAAAGCGCCGGTTTGGTGTTCACGGACTTTTCAAGGGTTTCGGCGGAGGACGTACGCCGACTCCGGACGGAACTCAAGAAATCAGGCGCCAGTTTCCTGGTCATCAAGAAACGGCTGCTCGGCCTGCTCCTCAAGGAGCGGGGTATTGATGCCGATTTGAAGCAGTTCAAGGTTTCCGTCGGCACCATTTTTACCGAGGGCGGCATCGAATCGGCTGCTTCGACCGCGTACCAGTTTTTCTCAAAGCTTGATATTCCGGAGGAAGCCGCGAAGGACGTCTGGGTGAAGCATCTCCTGGGCGGATATGACGCCGCGGGGAAATCGGTGCTCGCCGCGGAGCAGATCGTTTTCATCGGCAAGTTGCCCCCGCGGGAGGTTCTGCTGGCTCAGTTGCTGGGAATGCTTTCCGCCCCGATCCGCTCGTTCCTCTACGTGCTGGATCAGAAATCGAAATCATCCCCCCATATCGAACCAAAGGTCGAGCTGACGCAAGCATCAGCATAATACATTATATCCATGGCGAATTACGACGATATTATTGCGAAAGTCGAATCCCTCACGGTGGTTGAGCTCGCGGAGCTCGTAAAGAAATTGGAGGAAAAATTCGGCATTTCGGCGGCGGCGATGGCTGCTCCGGCGGCTGCCGGTGCTGCAGGAGCGGCCGAAGAGAAGACCAGCTTCAACATCATTCTGAAATCGGGAGGCGCGAGCAAGCTGAACGTGATTAAGGTGGTCCGTGAAGTGACGACGCTCGGCCTCAAAGAGGCTAAGGACCTCGTTGATGGCGCTCCTAAGCCGGTCAAGGAAAACGTGAAGAAGGAGGAGGCTGAAGAGATCAAAAAGAAGATCGAGGAAGCTGGAGGTCAGGCGGAGATTCAGTAATCTCTCCCGCTCGGACTCACCGATCGATTCGACCGGATACAGAAAAACAGCCGTCGCAAGACGGCTGTTTTTCTGTATGGAGCGCTGCTGCCGATAGGCCTCGTTCGGCGCCGGCCCCTGGCGGCCATCCAGCTGTTAACCGGTCGCGCCGTGGGGGATCTGCTTGTGGTGCTCGATTTTCGCGATTTTGTTTTTATCGTCGACAAACACGACGACGGGGTCGAGGCCGGGGAGTTCTGACGGCTCGACGAGCGCTTCCGCGAGAATGATGATTTTGTCGCCCGGCTGAAAGAGCCGCGCCGGCGGTCCGTTCAGGCAGATGTCGCCGTTGCCCCGCTGGCCCGGGATGATATAGGTCTGCCAGAAAACGGCGTTCGAGACGTTCGTGATGTTGACGTACTGGAACGGCTTCATACCGCTTGCGTCAAGGAGGTCTTCGTCGACCGTGATCGAGCCGACATAATTGAGTTCGGCTTGGGTGACGGTCGCCCGGTGGATTTTCGCGATACAGGCGCGGATGAACATGGGTTTATTGTAGCCGTTGCGGCTGGGCATGGCAAATCCGCCGGGCAAATCGCGCTGTTTTGCCATGCGTGCAAAAAGGAGCTACAATCGGGGCAGTACGATAGAAAAAACCCCCAACGGGGTTAAGATATGAGGTCAACAATGAATTTTTCAAAATCGAACCGGTTTATTCAGGAATTTCAAGATACGAACGGTGGCGGATGGAAGCTTCCGGTCATCCCGGTTGACGAATTCCTGAATCCCTTTCAGTCCGAGAAAGTTCTCCTGTGGTTGATTTTGGGCTGGATGCTTCCGTACGAAACGTTAAAATCGCTTGCGGTTCTCGGGATGCTGTTTGATGCCAGGGATCGCGGATTGATCGTTCCCGGTGTAACGGAAGCGATCGAGGGTACTTCGGGAAAGACGGGAGAGGTGCTGGCAAACTTCGGCCTTGCCGAACCGTTTTCGCTGAAGGCGGT
>JAJXYP010000089.1:312-3735 GCA_021780545.1 bacterium | reverse complement strand
GAACCAGCATCGTCATCCTGAAGTCGCCGTGGCGACCGAAGGATCCCCGCATTTCGCGTTCATCAGAAATGAAAAAGCATTGTCATCCCGACCGAAGGTTGCTGAGCCCCCGAAGTGGAGAGCCTGCCCTGAGCGAACCCACCGTCAGCGGGTGAGTCGAACGGGAACCAGCGGTTCCTACTCGAGCCCATCGCGGAGGGTGGAAGCCGGAAAATCTTGGCCGACGGACTCGCAAGGAAATGCGGAACTTTTGTGCTGCAATGCCAAGCGATTAGGTGATTTAATGGCTACACAATGGCAAAAGCTGGGACTAAGAAGAGCCAAAGTTCAACAAAGAACCAACGTTCAACTATCCGATACGAAGCTGTCAAGATTGATCCATTATTTGGAGTGCTCGATGCAGTCGCTTGGCTAGATAACCCAACAGCCAAACAAATCGCGATCTTCGCGAACATCGACCCTAGAACCGCCGGAAAGCTACTCAAGAACGCGCGACTGATCGGCCTCGTACAGTCCCCAGATGGCACAAAATACTTGCTCGCACAACCTTATCCGTACAAGGGCACAAAGGACGAAAAACAAAAAGTTGTTCGAGAAGCACTCCTTCGGCTCCCGCTCATCGGCTATATTCGGGAATTCATCGGACTTGGCGACGATCTCCAGAGCGCCATGCGAAAAGCCGCAGTAGTCGCTGGCGAAGCGAACTATAGCAGAAACGCAATCGCACCCCTGGTCGAGTGGGCAAACTCCGTGGGTTCAGTTTTCGACCTCGAAGTACGCGTCGAGACATTAGTAAACCAAGCCGTTATTGCAAAGGTAGCGCGGCACGCCGAAAGCAAGCTCGAACGCGTAGCTTTCCTTTCGCACAGCTCCAAAGATAAACCCTTTGTGCGGAAACTTGCAGCCGACCTCGTCGCTAGCGGCGTTAAGGTATGGATCGATGAGCAGCGTATCCTCGTGGGAGATTCCATCCCCGAAAAGGTCGCCCAAGGACTCGCGGAATCAGATTTCTTTCTCATAGTAATAAGCCACAATTCTGTCGGCTCCTCATGGGTAAAGAAAGAACTAAGTAACGCCCTTATCCAAGAAATCGAGCGCAGAAAGGTCACAATTCTTCCTATCAAGATCGACGCCGCAAAAATGCCCGACAGCATCGGCGACAAGCTTTACGCAGATTTTCAGGACTCGTACGAGGAAGGTTTGAAAGGATTGGTCGAGTCGATCAAAGCTCGCGAGGTGACAGATGATGACAGAAACTGAAAAACCTAAAGCGACTAAAACGCCCCCTCAAGGGCGACGCAAAGGCGGAACAATTTTCCCGAAATTAAACCTAAAGCAGGCCCTCGAATATTCAACGAAGCTTGTCTCTAAAACTCACACTGGTCCCCTACCGGAGACGACGATTCTTCCTGGGGTATTCGGAAATTCGGGCTCCGACGGCAAAATCCGCGCGTCTGCCCTGAAACAGTTCGGCCTACTGGAAGGCAATGTCGAAGCATACAAAGCAACGCAACTTGCCAAGGACATAGACGCGAGCCCGGAGGAAGACAAATCGCCTCTGGTACAGAGGGCTTTTCTCACGTCCAAACTGTTCAAAGGAATTTTCGAGACATTCAAAGGAGACACAGTTACAAAGTCGAAAATTGAGCAGCGCGCCAAAGGACTCGACGTTCACCCTGAATCCGCGGCAAATTGCGCCCAATTATTTATCGATTCCACGATAACGGCGCGCCTTGGTGCAGTGAATGGAGATTCCATTTCGCTCTCGAAGCTTGCCAATATCGCCGTTCCGGAGCCCGAATTAGACACTGAAGCAAACGGCGGCACGGAAGAACAGGTAAAGAAAGAACCTGCGAACGAACAGTCCACCGGCGAAGAAAACTCCGATCCCGAGGGCCACCATGCCAAGCCAGAAACATCAGGCAAGCGGGCCATAAAACCCGGAGTGAACTTGAATTTGACCGTTGACCCCAGCAGCGACCCCGACAAACTCGAGAAACAACTAAAACTGCTCCGACAATTTGGAATGATCTAACGGAAATCACAACGAATCGCGTCGACACGAACACGAGATCTCGTCCGCGTATCCGGCTAATCGATCCCTACCGCCGGCCGCCGGAAACCGAGCATTGCCGATATGTCCGGTTCCCCATATCTGTCGCGGCGGCGCCCGCAGCGGAAGACACGGGATGAGATCCCCGTCATCCCAATGATCAAAGTAGCGCATTATCTATTTGAAAGCGAGATTTGAACGTGAGCAAAGATATCGCGCCACTGCTCCAAACACTCTGCTGGCCGCTGGTCGTTGGCGTTATTGTTATCTGGCTTCACGATCCGATCGGTCGGCTCATTCGTGCGATCGCGAAGCGCGTCGAAGACGGGGATTCGTTTGAGGCCGGGTCGTCCGGCGTGAAGCTCACTTCTACGCAACCCAGATTGGCAACTCCCAGTGAGACTCCGATCGAAAAGGCCGTTGAGCACAGAAGTAAACACATCTCCCCGGTTTATCTACTACATCGAGCACGCCGCGATCAGAAGCTTGATAAAGACGATCACGAATATTATCGCCTCGTAATCTGGATCGACAGCGATGACCCGGACTTCCTTTCCAAAGTGGAAGAAGTCACTTACTACCTCCATTCCACCTTCAAAGACCCTATTCGGCTAGTGTCTAACTCCGACGACGGGTTTGCACTCAAAACCGCCGCATGGGGACAATTTTTACTATCGGCGGCCGTTAAGATGAGAGACGGCAAGACCACTTACAATATCGAGCGATATCTGAACTTCTGAACCCCGTGCAATGCCAAGCAAGAACCGAACTTCGACTTGCAACACCCTCAACGTGGAAAGTTCCTCGTATGCCCTCACCACGCGAGCACGGCTCCCGGTTCACCTTAGTGGCCCTCATCTTCGTTAGCCCGCAGCGCCCGGTAGTTTCGGCCGCCACAACTCGATAGGATTTCCTTCCGGATCATGCAAACGAGCGAACCGGCCACTCAGATACGTCTGCGAGTCCACCTTGATGGCCCGCTTCCTCATGCAAGCTGACGACATACCTGATCGCAGCGAGTCACTCAGAACGAAGGCCCACCCCACAGCGGATAGCCGCAGGCAAGAGTCCCGACAAACCCACCGGCACACGCCGTCGCCGCACCTCAGGTGGAGAGAAGTTCTGTCATCCACAGCGCAGCGAAGAATCTCCGCACGCAATACGCCCATCGGAATCAGCACCGCCGCCTTGCTGAAACCATGCTCGCTCGGCTGCCCTGTCGCAGCGCCGCGCGTTCACCGCCCCGGATTCAGCGCCGTCCATGCCGCCAGCGAGTCCATATAGTCCCGCCAGCGCACGATCTTCCGTCCCTCAATCGTCACTACAGAAATGAACCGGTTATCGTACGCCCCACCCGTCTTCACAATCGT
>JAJXYP010000089.1:0-302 GCA_021780545.1 bacterium | reverse complement strand
CCCATCGCGTGACGGATGCACCGCAAGCCCATCGCCGCGATGAATCACGATGTTGTTTCCATATCCGGAATACGCCGCCATCAAGTTCTCGCGCCCGCGAATCGTCTTCGGCCATCCCGGAAAATCGTAAAGAAACTCAAACAACACGTCCTCTGCGAGCATGTCAAAATAATGTCTGCCGTCCGCAAATTCCCGCAGCCCCCGCGTGACAACTTCAAAGAATGGATCGAGCGCCTCAAACCCCGCGTAGTTTGCCTTCGCCATAAAACCCCTCCACCAGACTATCCGCGCACCCCATCCTC
>JAJXYP010000004.1 GCA_021780545.1 bacterium | reverse complement strand
CTCGAAGACCCGTATATTCTCGTAACCGACAAGAAAATTTCATCGATTCAGGACATTCTCCAGCTTCTTGAAAAAATAGTCCAGAGCGGCAAAAAGGAGCTTCTTATTGTCGCGGAAGAAGTGGAGGGTGAGGCGCTTGCGACGCTCGTCGTCAACAAACTTCGGGGTATTTTCAATGTGCTTGCCGTGAAAGCTCCGGGCTTCGGCGATCGGCGGAAGGAGATGCTGCAGGATATCGCGATCGTGACCGGCGGAAAGTTCATTTCCGAGGAACTCGGCAAGAAGCTTGAAAGCGCCGAAGTGGAAGATCTCGGCCGGGCGCATCGCGTGGTAGCGAACAAAGATACGACGACCATCGTCGACGGCAAAGGCGATCGGAAAGCGATCGATGACCGCGTTGCGCAGATCAAGATGCAGATCAAAAAAACGGATTCGGAATTTGATAAGGAAAAATTGCAGGAGCGGCTCGGCAAACTTTCGGGCGGCGTCGCCGTCATCAAAGTCGGCGCGCCGACCGAGTCGGCACAAAAGGAACTCAAACAGCGCGTCGAAGATGCCGTCGCAGCTACCCGAGCCGCTATGGAGGAGGGCATCGTGCCCGGCGGCGGTATCGCGCTCTTCAATGTCGAGCAGCCGGTTCCGGCGAACGGCAAGGACAACGGCGTCGGCTCCGCCGTCATGGCGATTCTCAACCGGGCGCTGGAGGCCCCGATCCGCGCGATCGTGGCGAACAGCGGCGAATCCCCGGAGCGCGTCATCGCGGAACTTCGCAAACGGAAGAATCAGCCCTGGCATGGTTTCAACGCGATGACGAACCAGTTCGGCGACCTCAAAGAGTCCGGCATCATCGACCCCTTGAAAGTGACGAAAATGGCATTCACTAATGCGTTGTCCGTGGCGGCAAATTATCTTACGGTCGGCGTTGCAATCACGAATCTGCCGGAAAAGAAAACTCCGTCGGCGGGCGGCGGAATGCCCGGCATGGGAGGGGAGGACTTCTAGCCATCCATCGTTTCCGCGCCGGCAGCCATTTTGGCGATTCGGCCGGCGCGGAAAACGGACGGGGAACCAAACTGGACGTTTAAATCGTATCTATAGTATAATCATAAAATGATAACCTATATTATCGGGGCGATATTATTTATCCTGGTCGTGTGGCTCATCCTGGCTTATAACAGCCTGGTACAGACCCGTAATCGGGCGCAGGAGGCGTTTTCCGACATCGATGTGCAGCTCAAGCGCCGCTATGACCTGATTCCGAATCTGGTATCGACCGTGCAGGGATATGCCGCGCACGAGAAGACCGTATTCGAGGATGTTACAAAAGCGCGCGCGGCAGCCATGCAGGCACCGGCCGGCCCCACCGCGGAAAAAGCGGCGGCGGAAAATCAACTTTCCCAGACACTGAAGTCCCTCTTTGCGGTCGCGGAAAACTATCCCGATTTGAAGGCGAATCAGAATTTCCTATCGTTGCAGAACGAACTGACGGATACCGAGGATAAAATCCAGGCAGCCCGCCGCTTCTATAACGGTATGGTCCGCGATCTTAACACGAAAATCCAGGTTTTCCCGAACAATCTTTTTGCGGGCGCTTTCGGTTTCGGAAAAATGGAATTCTTCGGCGACGACATGACAGAAGCCGAACGGCAGCCCGTGGCGGTCAAATTCTAAAATTGCATGGCGAACGTTTACGATTTTCAGGCGGCCAATATCCGCCGGACCTGGGTCATGTTCGGCGTGTTTTTCATCGTCCTCGGAGGACTCGGTTGGGCGATTTCGTCGTATTACGGCGATCCGACGTTTCTTATCGGAGCGGTTATTTTCAGCATCGTCTATTCGCTGATCAGCTATTACGCTTCGGCGTCGATCGCGCTTTCGCTTGCCCGGGCGCAGACGATTGATAAAAACGATAATCCGACGCTTTGGAACATCGTCGAAAATCTTTGCATCGCCGACGGCTTGCCGATGCCGAAACTTTACGTTACGCCAGAACTGCAAATCAACGCTTTTGCCACGGGGCGCGACCCCCTGCATGCGGCGGTTGCGGTAACGCAGGGCGCGCTGCAACGTCTCGACAAAAACGAACTCGAAGGCGTGATCGCGCACGAACTTTCTCATGTCAGAAACCGGGATATTCTGGTTTCGACGGTGGCCGCCATTCTGGCGGGAATCATTTCCCTTGTCGCCGACGTTTTTCTCCGGTCGCTCTTTTTTGGTGGCTTCGGCGGCGGCCGAGGGCAGAATAGCGAGGCCGGCGAGGTCTTTTTCCTTGTCGCCATCGTGCTATCGATTCTTGCGCCAATCGGCACCGTGCTGATTCAGCTCGCGATTTCCCGGCGGCGCGAAGCGCTCGCTGACGCCTCGGGCGTCCTCCTGACGCGTTACCCCGAAGGCCTCATTTCGGCGCTTCAAAAGATCGCCGCGGACGATACGCCGATGCGCGCCGCCAAAGATTCGACCGCTCATCTCTGGATCGATACGCCATTCAAGGGGCAGAGCGTGTCCTGGTGGCATAAGCTTTTCATGACCCATCCGCCCATTGCGGAACGGATTGCGGCGCTCCAAAAAATGGCTGGATAGCCATGAAATATGAACTCGGGAAAACGGTGGTTGTGGCGCTCGGCGGATCGATTGTCCATCCAAAAGAAGGTATTGACGCCGCATATCTGCGGCGGTTCAAGAAATTTCTCAAGCCATTTCTCGCCCGCGGCACAAAATTTGTCCTGGTTATCGGCGGCGGAGATCTCGCGCGGCGGTTTCAGGACGCCGCACATCGCGTTTCAGGTCTTGCAGACGAAGACAAGGATTGGCTTGGCATTCACGCCACGCGGCTGAACGGCCACCTTTTGCGGGCTGTGTTCCGCGATGTCGCGGATCCTGTGATGATTGATGAGCGCGGCCGCATTGGAGCGCTGAAGCATCCCGTGACCATCGCCGCCGGCTGGCGGCCCGGTTGGTCAACTGATTACGTTGCGCTCCAACTTGCAGCTGATTTCAAAGCCGGAGCGGCAATCATAGCCGGCAAGCCGTCGCATGTTTATGAAAGCGATCCCGCCAAGCATCCTGCCGCAGAGAAATTTAATCGGATAAGCTGGCCGGAGTATCGACGGTTAATCCCGAAATCATGGAAGCCGGGGCTTCATGCGCCGGTCGACCCCGTCGGAGCGGCGTTTGCGTCACGGGAGGATCTTGCCGCCGTCATTATCGACGGGCGGGACCTCCGGAATTTCGGCGCCCTCTTGAAGGGACGGGATTTTCGGGGCACAATCATCAGGTAGTCGGCTGGCGGCGGTCGCGGGGTGGGGGAGATAAGTCGGGGCCGCTGTTTCCATCGGTCGCTGGGCAAGCGCTTGGCAATTGCGTAAATGGAGAGGTGCGTGAGCGGTTGAAACGGCAGTCCTGGAAAGACTGTGTGCCGGAAACGGTACCGAGGGTTCGAATCCCTCCCTCTCCGCAGATTGAGACTTCGTCATCGGAAAGAAATTTATCCTGCGGACGCGCGGCGGCCGCAACTGCCAAAATTTCCCGCCGCTTCGCGGCAAACTGGCTGGGTTCGGAAAATTCAAACAGGGCGGATTATATAAAAATAATGAACGGCAAACCAAAATATTTTCTCTACGCTAGGAAGTCATCGGAGGATGACGACCGTCAAGTAATGAGCATCGAGGCGCAGTTGTTCGAGTTGCGCGAGTATGCCCGTAGAGAAAATATTGAGATCGTAGCCGAGTTTCAAGAATCGAAAATCGCGAAGACGCCTGGACGC